>JBCDFX010000110.1:0-10664 GCA_039177155.1 Cyanobacteria bacterium P01_H01_bin.119 | reverse complement strand
GCGCCAGTCCCGTATCCCCAGCAGCACCTGAGCGGTGTCGCGAATGCCACTGCCGTTGACGGCTATGTCTGCGATTTGGGCTTTCACCTCCGGTAAGTAACCTCGGTAACTGTAGTTCAGGATAAATGAGGCACGACTGTACGCATCATTGCGACAGCGATAGGGCTGTTTTCCTTTTGCACTTTTGCCATGTTTGACTACATCAGCCCTCAAGACTCTGGGGTGCAGATATTCTGGGTGCGCGCCCAGCGCAGATGAAGATGGCTTACTCACTGCCGCTGAGATCAGAACCCTGAATCTGCAAGCCGAGCTGGTGGTGCTGAGTGCCTGCGATACGGGGCGGAGCCGCATCACGGGGGATGGGGTGATTGGGCTGTCGCGATCGTTTATTAAGGCGGGAACGCCGAGTGTGATTGTGTCGCCCTCAGATAAACGATTACTGTGCGACAAAAGCGTATTCCAGCGAACGCTAGGTTGAGGTTTCGGATCGTGATTTTTTAAACCGGATAGCGGTTCGCTGGTAGAACCAGGCTGTTACTCTGCTTACTTTTGACGGAGCGTTGCTTCGGGTATAGTGCAGAAATTCTGTGGTTTTGGAGCCCGTGACTGGCCCGATGAGTTTAGATTGGCGATCGCTTAAATCTTACGCCCTGATTACGCCTCAAACGCTGGTTTTTACGCTGTTTTTGGTGTTTCCTATCCTGATGATTGGGGTGGTAAGTTTTTGGGAATTTAACGGCTATGCCATGACCCCGGCCTTTACTTGGGCAAACTACCAGGGCATTGTGACTTCCGATGTCACCCTGAGAACGTACCTTAATACGTTTAAGTTTGTGGCCCTGGTATGGCTGGCAACCCTGCTGATTGGCTATCCGGTCGCCTATTTTCTGTCGTTTCACGTCACTAGCTTGCGCTGGCAGGTGCTGCTGTTTTTGACCTGCACCATTCCCTTTTGGACCTCAAATATTATTCGGATGATCTCCTGGATTCCGCTGCTGGGCAAAGAGGGGCTAGTAAATCAAATTTTGCTGAATTTGGGCTTGATTGCAACGCCGCTGGAGTTTTTGCTCTATTCAGATTTTGCGGTGGTGCTGGGCATGGTGCACCTCTACATTATTTTTATGATTGCGCCGATTTTTAACAGCCTAATGCGGATCGATCGCGACCTGATTACCGCCGCTGAAGATATGGGCGCATCGGGATTTCAAACCTTTCGAGAGGTGATTTTGCCTCTGTCGGCACCGGGAATCGCCATTGGATCGATTTTTATTGTGACCCTGGTAATGGGAGAATTTGTCACCGTGCGGCTGATGGGCGGCGGGCAAGCCGCGTCGGTGGGCAAGCTGATTCAGACCCAGATTGGCAGTTTGCAGTATCCGCTGGCGGCAGCAAACGCCATTGTGCTGCTGGCGGTAACCCTGCTGCTGGTGGTTTCGATTCTTCGCGTTGTCAATATTCGCAAGGAGCTGTAGTGGCGCAAAAGAAGCGATCGCTGTCGTTTTATCTGCTCGCGGCGTTTTTTGGGCTGTTTGTGCTGTTTTTGTACGGCCCAATGATCACCATTTTTATGCTGTCGCTGCAGGGGCCAGAGGGCAACCTGACCTTTCCCATGCGGGGCTTTAGCTTCTACTGGCTGGGGCAGGTGTTTCAAGAGCAGCGGGTGGGCAATTTTGTGGAGCCGTTTCAGCGATCGCTGCTGCTTGGTCTGGTCGTAATGGCGATCGCGGCGACGCTATCGGTGCTGGCGGCGATGGGCTTCCGGCGGCGATTTTGGGGCTCAACGTCAATTTTTTATCTGACGATTTCTAGTCTGATTGTGCCCAGCGTACTGGTTTCATTGGGCATTGGCATTGTATTTCAGGTGTTAGGGATGCCCACCAACTGGTTTTCGTCTGGGTTGGGGGCGCACCTCACCTGGACCCTGCCCATTGCCTTTTTAATTATGCTGGGCATTTTTAACCGCTTTGATCCGACCTACGAGGAGGCCGCGCGAGATCTGGGCGCTAACGATGTCACCAATTTCTGGTCGATTGTATTTCCGCTGATTGTGCCCAGCCTGGTTGGGGTAGGGCTGTTGGTCTTTACCCTGTCCTACGACGAATTTACCCGCACATCGCTGGTGTCCGGGCAGGACAATACGCTGCCCTTGGAGATTTTTGGCATGACCACCAATGTTACCTCTCCGGCCCTCTATGCTCTGGGAACGCTGACCACGTTGTTTTCGTTCTCCATGATCGGGCTGGCCTATTTTGCCTACAGCTTCTTTTCTCAGCGTCAGAGACAGTAGAACGGTGACAAGCAAACCCCAAGTAGTTCCGGGCGTGTAGCCGTGAAATGACTATACTAGGCTCTCTAACGGGATAACATCCAAAGCATTCTACATAGCGTTCCACCTGCTCCACGAGGTCAGTCGATTCGTTGAATGCTTCCCAATCCAGGCGCTCCAGCAGAGCATAACCAGAGACGCAACTGAGGGCGATTTTGGCCCCAAACTCCACGGCACTGACCGCTTTAACCCGTACGATGGGGTGGATATGGAGTTGACTGAGACTGACAATGCGATGGTTATGCGGCGTTGCCGTTGCTGCTGATACATGCGCCATTGCTGGCGAAAAACTTCGTGAATCACCAGCAACCGTCGATACCAGTATGGTTTCAAGTCAGACCTCTCGACGCCAGCAAAGAGGGCTGCACTTACAGCGATTGTCCGTTCGGTTAAGACAACTGCTATAGACGTATAGCGAAAAAAAGGCTTTAATGGATAGAGACAAATCTATAAGAGATCCAGCCGTTCTGTTGAACCCGTGACTCTGCCTGTGGTTCCGTTTGTTGAGGAGTAGTCTCTTGATTCACGCCACTCTGCATCAGCTTAAAGTTTTTGAAGCAACCGCTCGCCACGGGAGCTTTACCCGCGCTGCCGAAGAGCTGTTTTTAACCCAGCCTACTGTTTCTATTCAGGTGAAGCAGTTGACCAAAGCAGTCGGCCTGCCTCTGTTCGAGCAAATTGGTAAGCGCCTTTATCTCACCCAGGCGGGGCAAAACCTTTTAAAGACTTGCCAAAATATCTTTGACGGCCTGGAGAAGTTTGAGATGTCCGTAGCCGATCTCAAAGGTATGAAGCAGGGGCAGTTGCGAATTGCAGCCATTACTACGGCCAAGTATTTTGTTCCTCGTCTGCTGGGGCCATTCTGTCAGCGCTACCCTGGTATTGATATTTCTCTTAAGGTGACCAATCACCAAAATATTCAAGAGCGCATGGCAAATAATGAAGACGATCTCTATATCGTCAGCGATCCGCCGGATCAGCCCGATTTAAAGATTCATACCTTTTTGCCCAACCCCCTAGTGGTGATAGCGCCTCAATCTCACCCCTTGGTGGGCAAATCTAACGTTCCCATCAAGGCGTTAAACGATGAACCCTTTATCATGCGGGAGCCCGGCTCTGGAACTCGCAAGGCTGTACAAAGGCTGTTTACAAAGCACAAAGTTGATGTAAAAGTGCGCTTAGAGCTGGGCAGCAACGAGGCCATTAAACAGGCGATCGCGGGTGGGCTCGGTATTTCGGTGCTCTCTCAACACACCATTATTTCTGAGGGAACAAGGGGCGAATTTGCGGTTCTAGATGTTGAACATTTCCCGATTGAGCGCTACTGGTATGTGGCTCACCTGTCCGGGAAACAGCCCTCCATCGTTGCCGAAACCTTTTTGCAGTACCTGATTGACGAAAGCCAAACCGCCGCCAAAAAGTTTTTGCCCGATTTAGAAAGCTATTTCAAATCTAGTCCTAAGGAAGATCCGGTGCTGTCTGTGTAACAGAAACGTCCTTAGGGGACAACGGCATCAAGCTGCATCTTTAAACGGTTAGAAACTCTACCTGTGGCACAAGTGGATCTTTCACTAGGCCAATGCCGCTAAATCCCCAGCGGTTTATTAAGGCTTTAAGCTGGGTGCCAGCCAGCGATTCGACCTGAAACTGTGGGGCCACCTCTGGGGCATGGGTATTTATATAGCTCAGCGCATCGTAATCGGCTTTAAACAAAATCAGAAATCGGCTGCTGCTTGGCTCTGACGCCGACTGATTTGTTGAGGGATCTGCCGGTTGATTGGCGAATTGATCCGACGATTGATTAGTTCGATCGGCTGGCTGCTGAGGGGCGCGTGCGACTAAATATTGACCGTCTAAGCGCGATCGCAGCACGTAGTAAGTCTGGGAAAACACAAGCTAACGACTCCATTGCTGGAGCCAGCATAGCGGAGAATCAGGCCAGGCACTCTAGCTAAGCGATATTAACAATAGCAGATGCCGACTACCGCTCTAAAATCAACGTTACAGGGCCATCGTTAGCGATCGCCACCTGCATCATTGCCCCAAACTTGCCCGTTTCGACGGTTAAGCCGCTGCCCCTAAGCCGGGCGACAAAGCGATTGTAGAGATCTTCGGCTTGAGCGGGATTAGCCGCTTGAGCAAACGAGGGACGCCGCCCCTTACGACAGTCGCCGTAAAGGGTAAACTGGCTAACGACTAAAATTTCGCCCCGAATCTCCTGAACTGAGCAGTCAAACCGCCCCTGATCATCCTTCGGAAATAGCCTTAGGGTCAAACATTTGTTAACCATCCAGTCGAGGTCGGCTTCGGTATCACCTTCAGCGATGCCCACTAACAGGGTTAACCCCCGGCCAATTTTGCCAATGACCTCGCCGTTAACGCTCACCTGAGAGGCACGGACCCGCTGAATGATAATTCGCATAGACGGATTAAGTCATTTCAAGCCGTTAACCCATCTTTGCGCCCAGTTCCACCAGCCCCGCGATCGCGACCGCAATCAGCACAACCCTAAGGTATCTAGGCAGATTAGCGCCTATAGCCAGACGGCTATTAAAAAACGCATAGAGATTGGGAGCTCCAAACATAAAAAAGAGAATTCCCAATAGGCTCAACTTTTGTCCGCCAGCCTTGGCTGAGTTGGAGGGAGATTGAAGATCAAAACGAGAAGGGGCGATCATCATGGCAAGAGTCCAAACTCAATAAATTCGCTAGGGTTATGCGCCGTGGGGGCGATGCAGGTTCGGCAACAAATCGCCTTAATCAGGCAATGATTACCAATACACTACATTTTATTAAGCAAATCTGACTTTTTGTTGAGAAATAGCACCCAATGCGAAATTAACTTAATCACCTATCATCTTGTGCGATGGCAGAATCGCCTGAGGTATGCAAAGCATCTTTTTTATCCGGCCAAAAGATTTAATCCGCCAGCACAGGGCGATCCCAGGCGGGAGCGTTTGGATAAATCAAAACCTGGGGTTTTCTCAATGCTTATCATTTGCTTTTATCTAGTGTAAAACTAAACGCGACTTTGAATGACTTTGGGATTTACTTTGGATTTTTGCCGCGATGGCTATTTCTACTTCTCATCATCTATTTAGATGACTCAGACGAATAATGGTTAAAGTTCAGCGTTTTTAATCTGATTTAATCTGGGGCGGGGAGATAAGTTGGAGCTTGCTGAGTAGATAAGCCATATCTCATCGCGAAAGGAAATGCTGTATGCTCTGGAGAAGATATGAAATAGGCTCAGCGGACGCTTTAGCGCTTGCTGCACGGCTATTTCACCCATCCGTCTCCGGGTGATCGTCATCTGTTCAGTTTTATGACCGCTGCGTTAACTGCATTGCTACAGGGGCTTTTGGCTGCATCTAGCCTGTTGATTGGCGGTGCGTTGGGTACGGGTTGGCAGCCGGGGCGGTCTTTTTCAGCTGCAGTGATGGCCTTTGGCAGCGGCACACTGCTCTCAGCGATCGCCTTTGATATTACAATTCCGGTTTACCGACAAAGCGGTTTTTGGCCGCTGCTGGTCGGCTTTATTATCGGCGGCACTCTATTTACGGTCATTATTAGCTACATCGATGAGCACGGCGGGTTTATTCGCCATCCGTCGTCATCCCGCCGCTTTTTATATCAGCATCGCCAGGAAGAAACCTCAGAAGTGCTCGATCGCATCGGACATGTGGAAATGCTCCACAGCCTTTCGCCGGGAGAAATGCAGGCCATTATTCCCCTGCTAAAGTCCCTTAGTGTCGAACCCAATACGGTGCTCTGTCGTGAGGGAGACCCTGGCGACGCTCTTTTTCTGATTGTTCAGGGAGAAGCAGAGATCTTTAAAGGGCAGCAGATGATGGCGCTATTGGGGCCCGGCGAAATGTTTGGCGAAATGGCCCTATTAACCGGGGAAGAGCGCTCAGCCACCGTTGTTGCTCGCACCCCGATGGATCTATACGAGCTGGACAAAACTGATTTTGACGCGATGCTGACGCGATCGCCCCAGTTGGCTAGCGGCCTTAGCCGGATTTTGGCTCGTCGGCTGCGGAGTACTCTGCAAACCGCTACCGTGCGCGATCAGTCCGAAGATCAGTGGCGACGTCAGGTGCTCGACAGCGTGGAAATTGAAATGCCTCTCTCAGAGCAGGAGATTCAGCAACTGGCGAAAGATTCTACCCCCGTTGCCATCCTGGTGGGCACCCTGATGGACAATATTCCTGAAGCCCTGGTGATTGGCTTTAATGCCGGGAGCGATCACACCAGCATTTCTTTTTTGCTGGCGGTGTTTTTGTCCAATCTGCCGGAGGCCCTCTCTAGCTCCACAGGGATGAAACGGGCCGGCACCTCTGCCCGCCGGATTCTAATGCTGTGGGGGGGCGCGGTGCTGCTGTGTGGGTTCGTAGCAATGGTCGGCAGTTTGCTCAGCGGCATTGCCACTGACTGGATGGTGGCCGGGGCTTCGGCAGTTGCCGGCGGCGCCATTTTAGCGATGCTCTCTAGCACGATGATGCCAGAGGCTTATGAACTGGGCGGCGGCTCAGTTACATTTTCGACGATTTCCGGGTTTTTGCTCGGCTTCTGGGTCAGTTCTTCGACGATGCTGCCGTAGCTTGGGTGCTAGGCACAATCTTAGGCTCCAGCCAGAATGCAGGCGTGCCATTACACTTAATACCATCAACAGTTCGGGCAATATAGGCAGACGCCCTACAAAACGGGTTGCCCAGTATTCGAGAAACTGGGTAGCAACACCTTTATGGCTGATCAATTTATCAACTTGATACGGCAGGTTTCGGCGGCAGACTGGGCGGAGCTGCCCGAAACCGTGAAGCGGCTGCTCGAGACGCTAACAGCGATCGCCTCCTTATCTGAACGCGAAGATCGCCTCCTACAGTTTCTAGATGCTACCCCCGTTGGCATTGCGATTTATGACCAGAGCGGGCGCATTATTTACCTAAACCAGCTTGGGCACGCCTTGGTTGGCGTGGAACGACCGCTAGAGCTAAGCCCAGAAGAGCTCTCGTCAGTGTTCAAAGTTTATCGAGAGGGCACCCGGAGCCTCTATCCGCCTCAGGAATTGCCCAGCGCCCGGGCAATGGCTGGAGTGATGGCATGGGCCGATGATTTACAGGTTTACCGAGACGACACTGTGCTGTCTCTGGAAGTTAAGGCTAACCCGATCTTCGATCAGCAGGGAAACGTGGTTTATGCTGTAGCGACGCTTCAAGATATCAGCGATCGCAAGCGTCAACAGCTTGAGCAGCAGACTATCGACAATATGCGGCTGGCCGAAACCCAGCAGTACCGACAGGTTGTTCAAATCCAGAAAGACTTTATTCTGCACTCTAGCGCCGACGCAACGATTACCTTTGCCAACGATGCCCTGTGTGAAGCTTTGGGCCAGCCTCCCGATCAGGTAGTGGGGCAATCCTGGGCTAGGCTGATTCCCCCCCAAACCCTAGACGAGGTTTATCTAAAAATCGCGGCCCTTACCCCGGCCCAGCCTACATTTGAAATCATTAATCAAAATTACCGGCCCAGTGGACAGTTGGGATGGACAGAATGGCGAAACTTTGGCATTTTCGATCACCAAGAAAAGCTAATTGCAATTCAGTCCGTGGGGCGGGATGTCACCGTCCTTCAGCAGCAAATTCAGCGGGAAAAATCCCTTAATCAGGTGTTTCAGGCTATTCGCAATTCTCTGGATTTGGCAACCATTTTTGCGACTGCCACGGCGGAGACCTCCCGCCTATTTCCAGATTTGGACAGCTTTGTGGTGCAGTATTTCCCAGAGCAGGAGATTTGGCGGCATGTCGCGGAGCATCAGCAAGCCGCCGAGGCCGCCACCACCCTTGGACTGGAGATTCCCGATGCCGACAATCCCTTTGCCGCTCGGCTAAAGCAGTTTCAGGTGGTTCAAGTCGACGATACGGCGGCGCTAAACGACCATATCAACCGCGATATCGCCCATACCCTGCCAGGTGCTTGGCTACTGGTGCCCCTAGTTGTGGAGGCGACGCTGTGGGGAAGCCTGTCTCTGATTTCTGCGGGCGCGGAGCGTCCTTGGCTTACGGAGGAGATTGAACTGGTGCAGGCGATCGCCCACCAGCTTGAGATGGCGATTCAGCAGGCCAATCTTTATCAGCAGATGCAGGCTGAACTTGCGGAGCGCCGGCGGGTTGAAGCAGCCCTACGGGAGAGCGAAACCCGCTTTCAAAATATAGCCGCCAATCTCCCCGGCACCCTCCTTCGCTATATCTTGCGGACTGACGGCTCCAGTAGCGTGCTCTATATTAGTCAGGGGTGTCGCAGCCTATGGGAGGTTGAGCCTGAGCAGGTCGTCTCCGAAAACTGCATCCTTTGGGACATGATTCACCCAGAGGATGTGGAACCTATGCAGGCTTCAATTTTGGCCTCGGCCCAAACGCTGCAGCCTTGGTCTCACGCATGGCGCATCATTACGCCCTCAGGCACCCAGAAATGGCTAGAGGCAGCGGGACGACCGACGCGATCGCCCAGTGGAGATGTGATTTGGGACACTCTGGTATTAGATGTTAGCGAGCGGGTGCGCCTAGATGCCGAACGACAGCGGGCAGAGCAGCGGTTTCAGACCATCGTGGCCAATATGCCGGGCGTCCTGTTTCAGTACGCGCTGCACGCCGATGGCTCAGAGGTGATGCAGTACATCAGTCCAGGGTGTCTGGATTTGTTTGAACTCAGCGCCAAGACCATCGAAGCTGATATAAACAGTCTTTGGGCCATTATTGACCCGCAGGATGTCCCTATCCTGCGAGCCTCAGTGGTGCAGTCAGCCGAAACGCTGCAGCCTTCTTATACTCGCGAGTGGCGCGTCAATACGCCATCGGGTCGCCGCAGGTGGCTCCAGGGAATGTCCCATCCCCAGAAGCAAACCAACGGCGATATTGTTTGGGACGGCATTATTTTAGACATTAGCGATCGCAAACGGGCCGAAGCCGCCACACAACAGGAAAATGCCTTCCGCCAGCAGATCTTAGACAATATGGTCGAGGGACTGTGCGTGTGTCAGGCCACCGAGACATTTCCATTTGTTCGCTTCACCGTCTGGAACCCTCAAATGGTAACTATCACGGGATACTCCCTAGAGGAGATCAATTGCCTGGGCTGGTATCAACGTCTATACCCAGACCCGGCTCAGCAGCAGCAAGCCATCGAGCGTATGGCCCGTATGCGTCAGGGTGAAAACCTGCTGGCCGAAGAATGGACCATTCAGCGCAAAGACGGCCAGCCCCGCATCGTCGAAATTTCCACGTCGCTGATCGGCAATGAGGGGCAAGATCCCTACGTACTGGCGCTGATTCAAGATATTACCGAGCGCAAGCAAACCCAAAGCCAGCTAATCGCCCGTGAAAATCAGTTTCGCAGCATTTTTGATCACGCCGCCGTGGGCATAGTCTATAGCCCGATTGGCTGCATCAACGAGACCCTGCGCAACTGCAATCCTCGCTTTTGCGACATGCTGGGCTACAGCGCCGATGAGCTGGCCCAGTTGACGGTGATAGATATTACCCATCCTGAAGATAGAGACATTGCCGATTTACCCCGGCTGCTGGCGGGGGAAATTCCCCACTTTTCCTTGGAGAAACGCTATTTACGTAAAGACGGCACGGTGCTGTGGGCCAATACAACGGTGTCGTTGATGACTGACACCCAGGGAAAGCCGCTTAACACCGTTGTGGTGGTTGAAGATATTAGCGATCGCGTCCGGCTCAATTTGGAGCGCAAGCAGGCTGAGGCGGCTCTGCGAGACAGCGAAAGTCGGTATCGGCTGGTGGCTGACAGTATGAATGATCTAGTGTGCCTGCACGATCCAGACGGCAACTATCTCTATATCAGCCCGTCCTGCGAAGCCCTAATCGGGTATAGCGCCACAGAAATGTTCGAGCGCGATCCCTACTTTTTCTTTCACCCGGAGGATCGTGAGCGGGTACGCCGGGCCTCTCACTTGCCCACGCTGTCGGGCAAATCAGCTCCGATTACCTATCGGGCGCGCCATAAAGCAGGCCACTACATCTGGTTTGAAACCCTAACCAAACCCATTCTGGATGAGGCCGGCAATGTGGTGCAGATTCAGACAACCTCCCGCGATGTTAACGCTCGCATTCAGGCCCAGGCCCAGTTGAGACATGACGCCCTCCACGATCAGCTTACCGGCTTGCCCAACCGCAGCCTGCTGGTTGAGCGGTTAAATTTAGCTATCCACCGGGCCCAGCAGATGGCATCGTTTCAGTTTGCTGTGCTGTTTCTCGATCTCGATCGCTTTAAGGTGATTAACGACAGTTTGGGGCATTTGGCAGGGGATCGCCTG
>JBCDFX010000109.1:0-10689 GCA_039177155.1 Cyanobacteria bacterium P01_H01_bin.119 | reverse complement strand
GAGGATCTCAATCAGCGGCTGGCCTCTCCCGTCCCAATGAATCGATTTCGCCCCAATTTGGTAGTGCAGGGATGTGCAGCCTTCGCTGAGGACAGATGGAAAACAATTCGTATCGGCGCCATCACCTTTCAGGTTGTCAAACCCTGCTCCCGCTGCGTGATTACAACAGTGGATCAAGACCATGCCACCCGCAGCCCAGAGCCCATCAAAACCCTCGCCACCTATCGAGCCTGGGAAGGCAAAATATGGTTTGGTCAAAACCTGCTGCCCCTAAACGAGGGGACTCTCCATCAGGGTGATCGGGTCGAAGTTTTGGCATAGCGCCAGAATGTGGTTGACTTAACAGCAATCTGACTCCCAGCCTCCTTCTAATTGTCCCCTAAGCTGCTACATCAAGCCAAAAACACAGTTCCTTTAGCGACTGGGTTTGGGGTCACTCTCTTACCAATAGACCACCCCTTCCGCGAGGTCCAGGACGGCGGTTCGTCCTGGTCGATGGGGTCTGGGGAAAGCGACATTTCCCCAGGCACTCCCTAACAACGAAGCCCCAACCGCCGTCTTATCCCAGCCTTCGCCTTTTATTCCCAGCCTTCGCCTTTTATAACGTAAGTCAGATTGCTCACCGCACCCAGTATCGCTGGATTGACTGACGCAAAAGTAATCTGAACAACGTAAGTCAGATTGCTCACCGCACCCAGTATCGCTGGATTGACTGACGCAAAAACAATCTGACTTATAACCTGCCCGAAGCATTCAGCAGATTGCTATAAGTCAATTTCAGAAAACGGTTTTATTGTCTAGACGCTTCAACATATATTGAAAAACCTCAACTATGCGTCACGCTGGTCTATAACTTTTAGTTATGAATGTATACAGATCTTCCAAAATCAGACTTATTAGTTAGCTGATAGTATTCTTATTGCAGCAGGTATTGTATAAGCCTGAAGCTTAGGCAGGCCGGATGTTTTAGACATCGTTCAGTTTTTTGCCTAATCGATAGAGATAGGTTATTTGCCGATATAGGTTTATCTGCTTCGGACACCTACCCAGTGCTTCCCTCAGGTTTCCAGCCACATTTGGCCTGGTGAACTCCTTGGGCTGAGGTGTAGAGGGTTCGTGCGCGTTTTTGTTAGATTCACAGGAAGGGAGATATGTCTTACTCGCAGACATCGACTCAGTCAAGTGCTGGATATAGCGCTGGGGTTAAGGACTATAAGCTGACTTACTACACCCCGGATTACACGCCCAAAGATACAGATATTTTGGCCGCGTTCCGGATGACGCCTCAACCAGGGGTTCCGCCCGAAGAATGTGCTGCAGCAGTAGCCGCAGAATCTTCTACGGGTACTTGGACAACGGTTTGGACAGACTTGCTCACCGATATGGATCGCTACAAGGGTCGCTGCTATGACATCGAGCCTGTCCCCGGCGAAGACAACCAGTACATCTGCTATGTTGCTTACCCTCTAGATCTATTTGAAGAGGGTTCTGTCACCAACCTGCTGACCTCCTTGGTGGGTAACGTATTTGGATTTAAGGCCCTGCGGGCTCTGCGTTTGGAAGACTTGCGCATTCCTGTGGCTTACCTCAAGACCTTCCAAGGCCCACCCCACGGAATTCAAGTTGAGCGCGACAAAATCAACAAGTATGGTCGTCCACTACTGGGCTGCACCATCAAGCCTAAGCTGGGCCTCTCTGCGAAGAACTACGGCCGGGCTGTGTATGAGTGTCTGCGCGGCGGTTTGGACTTTACCAAGGACGATGAGAACATCAACTCCCAGCCGTTCCAGCGGTGGCGCGATCGCTTTCTCTTTGTGGCTGATGCCATTCATAAGTCCCAAGCAGAGACAGGCGAAATCAAAGGCCACTACCTAAACGTGACCGCTGCGACCTGCGAAGAGATGCTAAAGCGGGCTGAGTTCGCCAAAGAGCTTGAAATGCCCATCATTATGCACGACTTCTTAACTGGTGGTTTTACCGCCAACACGAGCTTGGCTCACTGGTGCCGCGACAACGGCGTACTATTGCATATTCACCGGGCAATGCATGCGGTGATCGACCGTCAGAAGAATCATGGTATCCACTTCCGTGTACTGGCCAAGTGCCTGCGGATGTCTGGTGGTGACCATATTCACACCGGAACCGTTGTCGGTAAGCTGGAAGGCGATCGCGCCGGTACGCTCGGCTTTGTCGATCTGCTGCGGGAAAACTACATCGAGCAAGATAAGTCTCGCGGTGTTTACTTCACCCAGGACTGGGCGTCCATGGGCGGTGTTATGGCTGTTGCGTCTGGCGGTATTCACGTTTGGCACATGCCGGCACTGGTTGAAATCTTCGGCGACGATTCCGTTCTCCAGTTCGGTGGTGGTACTTTGGGTCACCCCTGGGGTAACGCGCCAGGTGCAACGGCTAACCGAGTTGCGCTGGAAGCCTGCGTCCAGGCCCGTAACGAAGGCCGTAACTTGGCCCGTGAAGGCGGCGATATTATCCGCGAAGCCTGCAAGTGGTCTCCTGAACTGGCGGCAGCTTGTGAACTGTGGAAGGAAATCAAGTTCGAGTTCGATACGGTCGATACCATTTAATGGGGCTGGGGATGGCGTCTGCGTCATCCCTGGGTTTACCACCTCAACGATGGCATAGGAGATCTAAATCCTTGCCGAAATTGCGTCACTGTGGTGAACATTACAGACGGGCGGTTGAATTCGCTTTAATGCTGGTTAAATTCCTGATTGGAGAGTAGCCGATGGATCTCAAGCGAATTGCAAAAGATACGGCCAAAGTGCTAACCAGCTACTTAACCTATCAAGCAGTTCGTACGGTGATGATGCAGCTCCGAGAAACCAACTTGCCGATGTCCTATCGACTTAACGAGGTGGCAACTCGAGAGTCTCTGCAAGACGGAGAGCGCTTTTTGGAAGTGCTGTTTCAGGAGCAGCCAGAGCTGGCCTTGCGGATTATGGGGGTACGCCTTTATTTAGCCGAAGAGGTCGCTGAGTTTCTGCCTGAGATGGTCACTACTGGGATTCAGCAAGGCAATATGGAACACCAGAAAAAGCATTTAGAGCGAATTACTGGTATGACAGTTCAACCAACCCCGTCCGAGCCTGGAAAGGAACCGCCGCCGAAATCAAACTCGCCTCAGACCGAAGGGGATGAGGCAGTAGAATAAGGGCTTTTAGTCACCTTAGCTAGCCCTTAAAACCAAACATTTCATTGTCAACTCGTATTGTGCAACTAAAACCATGAAAACTCTGCCTAAAGAGCGTCGTTATGAAACGCTGTCTTACCTACCCCCTTTGACCGATGCTCAAATTGAGCGTCAGATTCAATTCATCTTGTCCCAAGGCTATATTCCTGCCGTTGAGTTTAATGAAACCTCTGACCCTGAGGTTTACTACTGGACGATGTGGAAACTGCCGTTGTTTAACGCTGGCAGTACCCGCGAAGTGTTGGATGAAGTGCAGGCTTGTCGCTCCGAGTACCCCAACTGCTTTATTCGGGTTGTGGGATTTGACAATGTAAAACAGTGCCAAATCCTGAGCTTTATTGTGCACAAGCCGGGTTCTGGCTCTTCCTATCGCTACTAGCCCTGTTTAACTAGCGCGGACGACTTGAATGGGGTAAACGAGGGGCTATCATCAGTTAATTAAGGTCAAAGCCTTTAGAAATCGCTGCTGCAGCCTCTCGTCGATAGCAATGGTCGGGCGTGTGACAGCTTGCCGCGTCAGGCTTCTGAGATTAACGAATAACACGCTCTAGGGGCTGTCATCATTTAGCGGTCAAGTCTTTATGCGAAAGGTGTTTCAGCCCCTAGTTTGTTATGCGGGGCGGGCGCGATAATGCTTACAGCGGAAACATTCTGGTTTTAATTGATGACGCGCCCTAGGGCCTGCCTCCTTTTTTCGCAATCTGTTGTGAATGCTATGGGGACACCATTTAGGGTAAAAGGCTGTTGGGGGTTAGTGCTGATTGCCCTAATGGCGAGTTGCCAGGCGCGATCGCCCAGCTCTGCTCAATCGATCGCTCTTCAGCCCTTATTTTCAGGTTATCCGCCAGCCCTACTTCCAAAATTAACACCGCTACCGTCTCCAGAGGCAAAAGCAGAAGCCGCCACGTTCCGCGCCGAAGGGATTACTCTCCGCAACCAGGGTCAGATGGAGGCTGCGATTGCAGCCCTAGTGAATGCTGTTGACCTCGACCCAACGGCCTTAGATGGCTATGTAATTTTAGGATGGACCCAGCATCTCAACGATCAGCGATCGGCGGCCATAGAGACTTTGAATGCAGCTCTGCAGCAAGAGTCAGACTATGTTCCCGCATTGAACGCCTTGGGGATTGTTTACCTGGTCGATGGTCAACTAGAGGCAGCCGTTACCACCCATCGTCAGGCCCAGTCTCTATCGCCTGAGAATGAGATTGCGGCTTACAACTTGAGTTTGGCCTACCAGCGGCTAAGGGAGTTTGAACAGGCGATCGCCCAGGCTCAGCTAGCAACAGACCTAGAGCCGCAAAACCCCCATAAGTGGGTAGCGCTGGCCATTGCCCATCACAGCAACAGCGAGTTTGAGCTTGCGCAGCAGGCTTACGCTCAGGCCGTTCAGCTAGATAGTCGCTACCGCGATCGCGGCTTTTTAAGTCATTTGGAGCAGGCCGGATTTAGCGCTGAGCAAATTGAACTTACGGCTGAAGTTGCCAGCCTTAACTCCAGTGGGCTTCGTCAATAGGAAGATAGCTTTTATCCTAGGGAAGGAGACTTTAAGCTTGCTACATTCGTTATGACCTTGTCCCAATCTGATACTAAGACTGTCTTGAAAGTTGCCGTAGTCGGCGATGTCCACGATCAGTGGGGCGAGGAAGATGCAGCCGCCTTAGACTATCTCGATCCAGACTTAGTGCTGTTTGTGGGTGATTTTGGCAACGAGGCTGTGGCGGTCACGGCTGCGATCGCAGCGCTAAAACAGCCCAAAGCGGCTATCCTAGGCAATCACGATGCCTGGTATAGCGCCACCCACTGGGGCCGCCAGAAATGTCCCTACGACCGCAGCCAAGAAGATCGGGTACAGCAGCAGCTTGACCTATTGGGCCCTAGCCACGTCGGGTATGGCAAACTTGACCTTCCTGAATTTGGTCTCACCGTTGTTGGCGGACGTCCCTTTAGCTGGGGTGGCTCAGACTGGCGCAATAAAACCTTTTATCGGGAGCGCTACGGCGTTCACAACTTTCAAGAGTCTAGCGATCGCCTCTGCCAAGCGGTGGCAGCCGCCAGCGAAAATACCCTTATTTTTATCGGTCACTGCGGCCCTACCGGACTCGGTGATGCCCCTGAAGATCCCTGCGGACGCGACTGGAAACCCCTTGGCGGCGACTTTGGCGATCCAGATTTAACGGCTGCGATCGCTTTTGCAAAGCGGCACAATAAGCAAGTACCCCTGGTCACCTTTGGCCATATGCACCACAGTCTGCGCCACCGCAAGGATCGCTTGCGTAAGCGGTGGGATAGCGATAGTTATGGCACCTTTTATCTCAATGCGGCTACCGTACCTCGGGTGATCAAAACGCCCACCAGCCATCAGCGAAATTTTTCCTGGGTAACGCTAGCCAATGGCCAAGTTCAGTCTGCGGCGAGCGTCTGGATTGATCCTCGTCATGGCGCGACTGAAACCGAAAACCTTTATCAAGGGCGATCGCTCTCTGCATCAGTGTGATGTTAAGCAGGGGTCGATCTCAACCAAAAGATTGAGCTAAAATGCGTGGGCCAGCCCTTTTATAAAGCTGGGCTGGGAGAGGTGGCAGAGTGGTCGATTGCGCTCGACTTGAAATCGAGTGAAGTGAAAGCTTCCGAGGGTTCGAATCCCTCCCTCTCCGTTTGTAGCAGTTGCTTCGCTTTCTGTTATCGGCAGAAAGCGCGCCCTATTTTAATTGTCTTAAGCAACCCCACTGCCCATACCCTCGATCAGCTTGCCAATGGCTTTGGTCAGATTGCTCACTGCTCCGAGTCCTTCTGGAGTAGCTGACATTAAAGCAATCTGACTCTCAACCCGTCCAAACCTTTCGGCGGGTTGCTATAGGATGGGAAATGACCCCACGATTGAGTTTTGGCATGGATATTAGAGCAGGCTTCGTTGAAACCGTTGGCAACACCCCCCTGATTCGCCTCAACAGCTTTAGTGACGAAACAGGCTGCGAAATCCTCGGCAAAGCGGAATTTCTAAATCCTGGCGGGTCGGTTAAAGACCGGGCTGCGCTCTACATTATCCAAGACGCCGAAGAAAAAGGTCTGCTTAAACCGGGGGGCACCGTCGTAGAAGGTACCGCTGGCAACACCGGCATTGGCTTAGCCCATATTTGCAACGCCAAAGGCTATCGCTGCCTAATCATCATTCCAGAAACTCAGTCCCAGGAAAAAATTGATCTGCTGCGCACACTTGGGGCCGAAGTTCGCACCGTTCCCGCTGTTCCCTATAAAAATCCCGAAAACTACGTCAAAGTCTCTGGACGACTGGCAGCAGAAATGGACAACGCTATTTGGGCCAACCAGTTTGACAACGTGGCCAACCGCCAGGCCCACTATGAGACCACTGGCCCCGAAATCTGGGCGCAAACCAACGGCAAGGTAGATGCTTGGGTAGCAGCAACTGGAACCGGCGGCACCTATGCCGGAACGGCGATGTTCTTAAAGGAGAAAAATCCCAACGTCAAATGCGTCGTCGCCGATCCGATGGGCAGCGGCCTATACAGCTACGTCAAAACTGGCGAAATTAGCACTGAAGGTAGCTCCATCACCGAAGGTATCGGCAATAGTCGAGTGACGGCCAATATGGAAGGAGCACCTGCCGATGATGCCCTGCAAGTGAACGATCCAGAGGCCATAAAAGTGGTCTATCAGCTTTTGCACCAAGACGGGCTGTTTATGGGCGGCTCCGTGGGCATTAATGTCGGCGCGGCGGCCAAGCTGGCCAAACAGCTTGGGCCGGGCCACACCATCGTTACGGTGCTGTGCGACAGCGGTGCCCGCTACCAGTCCCGACTGTTTAATCGGGACTGGCTAGAGATAAAAGGACTATGGTCGCCAGATTTATAGTCGCTGCCAGCCCGGTCAGCGTAAAACTGCGCGTTACATAAGCAATCCGCCGAAAAATTCGGACAGGTTGCGAGTCAGATTGCTTTTATATCACTGAAGCGCCCTACTCCGCCGCCTCGGGTTGAATCGGCAGTTCTCCGGTGAGGAGCACCAGCGCCTGCTGCCGCAAAACATCAGCAAAGTCGGTTTCGCCCTGGGCTTCATAGAGGTCGGCAGCGCTCTCGTAATCGCTGGCGATCGCCTCTTTGATATCGTCTGGTAAGTCTTCTGGGCCGCTGAGTTCACCACCAAGCTCTTCGAAGGCTTCATTAAAGCGCGATTCTATCCGGGCTAAGTAGGCTGCCGGCTCGCTTGGATCTTGCTCAATGGCGTTACTAAAGGCCGCGATCGCGCCAGCAAAATCTCCCGCCAGCGCTAACGCTTGTCCCTCAGCAAAGGAAATTTCATAGTCAGTGGCAATCCGCACCGAAACGGCGTAATCCCCTCCCTGCCCAGAGAAAGATCTAGCTATTACCGTGTAGGTTCCCGTAGTGGGAAGCGTGAACACAATATTGGAGTTGAGGGTGCCGCCAAAGTCATCGTTCATGGCGACTTCTTCACCGTCTGGTCCCAGCAGCACCAGCAAGGGGTCAAAATCCTCGCTGGTCATGGAGATAGAAACCGTTTGACCGCTGCTACCTTCAAAGCGATATTGATCTTCCGCCGGTGCCAGGGTGCTGCGGAGATCGAAGGTCTCCTGGGCTAAACCAGCCAGTGGGAGTGCCAAAGTCAGCCCAATTGTTGAAAATGCCACCGCGATCGCTGCAGCACCCATTCGATGCCGACGGGCTGCCGCTGGGAAAAAACTCGTCATAAAAATTGCCGCTAATGGAACGCCCCGATTTTACCCAGAATCTGCCGAGCATTTGAGGTATTGCCACAAGTTAGCCAGATAATTTGGGGTGATGCTTCAAGCTGCTGGTGAAAGATATGCACTACCCCAGAGGGTTGTCATGCAAGCTTTGGATTAACGGTGATTCTTTCAAGTAATTTTGACATTTCAAGAACCTCGATGAATAAATCCTGAATCACTTAAAGTCGTGCTCAGAGTACAGATAGAGGAATGGTGCGTTTTGCTAACGCCAACGCACCCTACAAGATCTGCGATCGTACTCAATTATTTTTCTGCTAGCGCTTCAACGTATCTAGTTTATTATTTCAGTTTTATTTATGGATAAGCAAAAATCTAGCGAAGTGCACACCAAAAACAGATCATACTTAGTGCAATAAGCAGGGCTCCGGCCAGCACAAAATTAATGTGTTTATTGCGATCAGCCATCGCTAGGGACCTTAGCCCAACAGATGGGAATAGCAAACTGAGTGAGATTTTTAGCGCAAGTAAGATCCCGTAGATCGTGACGACCACTTCTGGTCCGGACCAGACCATATGGAACGTAATGATTGCGATCGCCGGAACGAGCTCCAAGGCAAAAGTACGAAGTAGAACTCCGTTGTATCCCAAGCTGTGCAAATACCCGAAAAAGTCTATCCACATCTTTGGCTGAACAATGTGAGATATACCCATGAGCAGAAGTGGGAAAGCAAGAAACGCTTGAATTGCCTGTGCTGATTCTTGGGTAGTAACCATCAGATACATCACAACATTCTTAAACAGACAGTTTCTGTATACCTACCCTACTGAGGATCATATGACGACAATAGCTTTTTATCGGGTAGCGCAATCATGCTGACCATGCCTCCTTGACTCCCCGTCTCAGCGTTACTTTAATTCGGTAGCGATCGCACCCTTCATACCCAACGTCACCATCAAGCGATCGCACTCACACCGATGGCATTTGCTCGCTTAGATTTGAGCAAAACATACCTCAAATCAGCAATACCCAAAACTTATGCCTACCGCCACGCTCGCATCTCTGACAACACAGTTTGCCTCACCTGGCTCATCTATCGCTCCCTACCTGGCTCAAGCTAAGAGGCCACCCCAGAGAAAACGGACTCATAGTGTTCTACTGTCGGAAACGGTGAATAAAAATGGTGCAGGAGCGCCTTCCATTCCTGATATTGCGGAGACTGGCGGAAGCCTACTTCATGGGCCTCAACGGATTCCCAACGAACCAAAAGAATGTACTGGTTAGAATTTTTGAGGCACCGCTGCAGCTCGTGGGAGATGTAGCCCGGCATACTGGAAATAATTGCCTGAGCCTTCTCGAAAGCACCCTCAAACTCACCGGACAACCTGGGCTTCACATTTAACACCGCAACTTCAAGGATCATGGTTTTTTTGACGCCTAACACTTACAAAATCAGCGATCGCACTCATGGAGCCACGGTGCATAGCTCAAGCCAACCAGAACTCCTTCGGGGCTAATAAACCTTGCCACTGTCTGCCCCCAAGGCTCCGTTCTTGTCTCATGGATAAAGGCTTGACCGTTAAGCTTCATTTCCTGAACAGCGGATTCTACTGCTTTAGCATCGGCTAACTCAAACTCAATAGTTGCTGTCGGCTCTGGCACATGAGCCGGCCAATCATCTTGCCCAAAGCAAGACTGCGCAGCCATTCTCAGAGGCCATACGCCAAAGTGATTAGCACCAGAGAATTTCTCCATAAAGAGATAGTCGTTCTGGTTCTCTAGCGGTAAGCCAAGTGCACCCTGGTACAGCGATGCACTCGCCTGAAGATTCTTTGTTATTGTGGCAAATCCGGCAATACACTTGATTTCCATCGAAGCTCCTGTAGCTTGTTTGATGCCTATAGATTGCAGCGATCGCAATATGGATAGCATTATCGGCGGTTTTGGTTGGCAGATTACTTTTCATAGAAAGTGCATCGCCAGCTCCTGAACTGCTTCATTTACTTCAGCCAGTGGAAAGTCGCTTAGTGCGACAAGGCAAGCGGTATGGAACAAGCGAAAACGTAAGCAGCTTGGGTGCATCGTCTGGTTATCTGCCGATATTTGCCGCTAGGAAGTTCGCAAGATCTTCTCCATCTTGCGTCCCTTTGCAAGTTCATCTACCAGTTTGTCCAGGTATCGGGCCTGTTGGGTCAGGGGTGTTTCTATTTCTTCTACTCGATACCCGCAGATGACACCAGTAATTAGACTGGCATTCGGGTTGAGCGTTGCTTCAGCGAAGAATTGTCGAATCGTGGCGTTGTTTTCAATCAGAGCTTGCAGTTTGGTCTCGCTGAATCCCGTAAGCCATAAAATTACCTGATGAAGTTCGTCAATAGTTCGACCTTTCTTCTCAACCTTTTGAACGTAAAGCGGATAGACCGAAGCAAATGTCATGTTAGCAACTTGTTCATCATGCTTATGCGTGGTCTTCATGCCTGGCTCCTTAGTACATCCTCACCGCCCCTCGGAACTGCATCTCTTGTGGCAAGCATGCAAGAGCAATTCCAGCTTATGGCCGCTATTTAACCCCCACGCCAAAACTCACGCCATCAGTCAGCCGGAGCTGTCCGCTTCATCTAGTGGCGGCCGCACGGAGAAGCCCTGTCGACAGCGCACTCGCACATGCCGCTACTGCACTAAGAGCCACGGCGCTCCTTGGTGCGTTCGAGGCTCTCTGCAAATCGAAGTAGATACCCCGGCGGTAGCTCCACGGTG
>JBCDFX010000108.1:0-10743 GCA_039177155.1 Cyanobacteria bacterium P01_H01_bin.119 | reverse complement strand
CGCCGATGCTGTAGAGCATAGTAAAGGATCTGATTACAAAGCTTGCCCTCTCAATATACTTGAGAGCGAACACCGAAAAGCACAACCGAAGGACTCGGCAGAATCAATATCGCTGTCATGAGCGATCGCACTTTTGAATCATTTCGATCCGGTTGCCGAATGGATCGCGAAATTCAAAGCGTTCAAGTCCTGGGATTGGGATGCCGTTGATAATATCTAATCTATAGCTCTTAATAATATGACGCCAACTGGATAAATCAGTAACCTTAATAGAAAAAAGCCTAACTAATAGTATGTTGCGAGCATTCTTTACATGGCGTGGTTAGACACAAATCAGACAACTACAATGCTGCTGCTGATTGAGGCGATCGCCTTATGGACATTTTTGCTTCGGTATAATTTTGAGTTTTGAGATTAAAAAGCTAGTAGCATCAGAACGCGTTCTGATACTGATAGTCCCATTTCATCTTCTTTTTTTCTGATATTTTTTAAGTTGCTTCCGACCTCCTCGTCTCTTATTTCTCGGAATCCCAGTTTGTAATAAAATGGTGCATTCCAGGCCACATCTCGAAATGTAGATAATGTCACACCATATAATCCAGATGTTTCTGCAACTTGAATTACCTTCTTCATCAATCTAGTTCCCAGACCTTGGCGTCCATGAACCGGATCGACAGACAATTCGTGTAGGTGGGCGCGATTGTCCATGATTATGATCACTGCGAAGCCAACGGGGCTGTCTTGATCGTCTACGACAACCCAAACAAGGTCCTGATTCTGCTGTTCCTGTAATAGCTCTATTGACAAGGATTCCTGGTCAACTTCAAGCGCAAAACTTGTGTTTTCAAAGAGTGTTGATGCCGCTTCTTCAATATCATTCAGTAGCTGAAGCTTATCCTCTCGAGCAAGCCTGATTTGATAATTATCTTTCATCGAAATCTCTCATTGACCAACAATTTTCGAGTTGTCTAACGGTGGCCATTACCGGGCCGGCATGATGAAATCTACCATGTCAAAAAGCCAGCGAGCGGGCTCAGGTGCACAGCATAGTTATTCAGGACAGAATATCACTCAGGTCGCGTCAATCTGTTCGCTAAGCGATAACGCTTCGGCACTGTCGCGTTATGCAACGGAACGGGTCGACAACCGGAAGCGGTAGATACCGTAACCGCCGCTCATCCATCGCATCAGAAACGCCGGCATAAGGGTCATTACTGTACGCATCATCGGGGTCAAGTCGCGGCGGATGTCAGCAGGTAAATTGGTCAACGAGACCTCCTGCTCAACCCGGGCACCCACCCGCTCCAACGCGTGAACATCATCACAGGCCCACCGAAACCAACTTGAGCGATCCATTACCTTCATCAGCGCACTCTTCGGCTGCAGCGCGATGGCTCGGGTCGGCGTAATGTCCATCACTAATTCGGCACCGTCGAAGCGCTCCGACAGGTTGCTCAGCACTTGCTCTGCCTGGGGCGCTTCGAGATAGATCAGCACCGCCTCGGACACAAAGCAGTAAGGAGAGGGGAGAGCGGCCACTTGGTCGAGCCAGTCGGTGTCAAGCGCGCTGGCCGCGACCATAGTGCGTCGCTCTGTATCCTCGAAGAAGTTTAAGCGAAGCGCCATGCTGTCGGCTAGGTCGATCTCAAACCACTGCGCTTCACCATTATCAAGCCGCTCATAGCGGGTGTTCAGTCCTGCCCCGATCTCGACAACCGTGCCCTGAGGGTGTCGCTGTAGGAAGTCGGAAACCAGCGAATCGAAGATCCGTGCACGGATGCACGCTCCCCTCGCCGACGTGCCCCACTTCGTGAAGTCGTAGTCGAGCTGCGCGACAATTTCGACTGCCTTAGAATCGTCCAGCAGTCGCCCGCCGCTCTCCGTCTCCTGGGCGCGCCCCAGCAGTGGAATCAGCAACGTCTCCTGGGTAGGCCCCAGCTCAACCTTCATTTTCGCCATGCGGTTCACTTCCTGATTCACTTTGTGGATAGATAGGCATAGTCACGCTAGCAAGCGTGATGGTGGGCCGGGCCGACTAAAAATTTCACTGAACCATGGGAGCAGGCAATGGCTGTTGGAATGGAACTTCCGCCGTTACGGGATAACGCTTGCAATCAGCGTCAGTAAAGGATCTTGACTACTAAACCAAGTTTAATTCTGTAAGCTGCATTGCAATTGTTATACGGCATGCTTACCTAACCAAACTTTACACATATTAATCACATCAGCATCTAACTCTAAGAATGCTGCTTCAGCTTTGAGCTCTTTATAAGTAATCTCTTGAGGGCGTTCAAATAGCTCATCGTAGCCCCAGTATGCGCCAACAAGGTAATGAATATCATGTGAATCACCAACATAGTCTTTGCTCTGTTCGTGGATTTGACAACCTCTATAGACTTTCATTAGTTCCTCTAAACCTTTGAGTGGTTCAACTTCCTTATTGGCAATCTGCTCTATATGGTGGCTAAGAATTTCCCAACAACATTCTTCTTGAGATGTAGGCAGCGTTATCCCTAATTCAGTCAATGCTTTTTCAAAAGCCGTTCCAATCTCCCATAGTTCTTCCTCAGCATCTAAGGCGGCATCAACCAGTGATGGCGAGTAGATTCCTGCCTCTAGTGCTGAATCTGCAATTTGACGAAGTTCTGAGCAAGTTGCCAGACCGAGTCGATGACGAAGACCATGAAATCTAAGCTGCGTAAGCATTTCTTAGCAAAAACTATGTATTTCACACTCATTGGATGAGCCGTATAACTCATAATTAGAGGGAAATATTTCCACCTATTTCCCTATATAGGGAAATAGGTGGAAATATTTCCGCCTAAGATCCTACTTTGGGTAGATATGTGGAATTTTGTCTACCTAAGATCCCTATACGAGTAAATAGATGGAATGATTCATTATAAAAACCTCTCCGATTTCAGGCTGAAGCTGTTCAGAGCTTATTTATTATTTCTTTTGAGGACGTCTACTCATAGAATCAGAGCCTCGTCCTAAAAAACTACGCGACCAAGTTCATGACGCTGCACTAGTTAACCTCTATCTTGTGCTACAAATCTCAGAATTTTCTTATTCAGCTTTAATTTGCAGCCAAATCTGATCCTTGACGCTGATGATAGATCTTGAGTTGATTGACAGATTCAGCGCGTGGAGACGAGACGGAAAGATGAAGTTAGTCAGACGGGTTTTACCTTTAACAGTGACCGCGATCGCCCTCATTGCAGGGGCAGCCGTGGTTCATGCTGGAGGGTGGAGCAACTTTAAGCTGCGCTACGCCTACCTCACCCAGGTTTTTCACAATCAAGATCAAGAGCTTAACGACCTGCGCAAACAAGATGGCCAAATAGAGGCTAACAGCCGCATCAGCCTAGACGAATTGCTCAATGGCGGCCCTCCTAAAGACGGTATTCCTAGCATTGACCAGCCCGAGTTTGACACCGCCGAAACTACGCCATTTGCCGATAGCGATACGGTGATTGGGGTTGTAATCAACGGCGAAGCCAAAGCCTACCCCTTTAACGTGCTGAACTGGCATGAAATCGTCAATGACACTGTGGGCGGCGTTAATATCACGGTCACCTACTGCCCCCTGTGCGATACCATCGTCGCTTTTGAGCGCGGCAATACGACCTTTGGCGTCTCTGGAAAACTCTACCAAAGCTGTCTAGTCATGTACGATCGCGCTGACGATTCCTTATTTGTCCAGCCGTGGGCGACGGGAGTACTTGGCCCCCAGGTAAATAAAACCCTCGATCGCATTCCTGCCGTTAAAACCACCCTAGATAACTGGCTAGCGGAGCACCCAGACAGCGCCATTTTGTCCACCCGGACGGGCCACGATCGCAACTACAGCGGCTATCCCTATGGCACCTACTACACCGACGAACAAATTATCTTCCCGGCGCGCAATCAGGCTCAGCGAGAGCTGCATCCCAAGGCAATCGTAAGCTACGTCTGGCAGGCAGATGAACAAACCCCGTTTAATCAATTTTCTGGAGACAGCGTTCAGCTTAGCCACGACCAGCTGCGCCAAGTGGGTCGCCAAGAAATAGCTTTGGGCGATCGCCCGCTAGTTGCCCGCTGGGATACAGCCTTAGAAACCGTCATTGTTGAAACCCCAGACGGCACAGTCGTGCCGAGCAGTACGGCCTTTGCCTTTGTGTATCCTGCCTTCTATGGTGAGTAAGGTTTTACCACTGATTTAGCGTCTTCCTTTTCCAGGGGGAGCGATCGCCGTTATAGAGTTCCGTGCAAAATTTTAGGGGGTGAACTTGGCGCATCACAGAATATAGCCTAAGATTATAAGCTGTGTCGTTGTAAAACAGATTTTGTAGAGATATCCCAGAGAAAAGCTGCATGGCTAAGAAAAGCATGATTGCGCGCGATGTTAAGCGCAAAAAAATTGTCGAGAAGTACGCTGTTAAGCGTCAAGCGCTAATGGAAGAGTTTAGAAGCGCTTCTAACCAGCAAGAAAAGCTGGAAATTCATCGCAAAATTCAGCAGCTTCCCCGCAATAGCTCTCCGACTCGCGTTCGCAATCGCTGCTGGCTAACGGGTCGTCCCCGTGGGGTTTACCGCGACTTTGGCCTTTGCCGCAACGCGTTACGCGATATGGCCCACAATGGCCTGCTGCCGGGCGTGGTTAAATCAAGCTGGTAAATTCGTAGTCGATAGATTGCTTAACTCCAGTGATCTAAGCATTACCGCAGCTTTTGGAAGACTTATACTCGCCGCACTGTTCTTCGGTTCAGTGCGGTTTGCTGTTGTTTAGTGCGATCGCGATCGCGGCTTGAGGTAAAGCTGCCGTAGGTAGCTCAGCAATAGCCCGCCCAAAATGCAGCCCAGCAAATAGTGGGGATAGTCCCAAAAAGAGAAGGTAGTCCCCAGCAGCAGTCGCCAAATCAGCGTGCGGGTCAGTGATGATGGAAACGGGATTAGCTGAGTCAATTCAATCAAACCGGTAATCACAAATACCCCAACCGCAATGGTTCGCGATGGCCAGCGCGGTCGCCAAATACCGATCAGCAGTATCCAGGCCATTTCATATAAAATATCGCCGCTAAAGTCTCTGACCCAAACCTCGGCCCAGCCGCTGTACCACTTTGTGGCCAAACCAACGATGACCAGGACACAGAGCGCAAGGCACCCGGCCCATCGGTAGTGAACGATTCGGCTGGTTTTAATCTTCATCAGCAAACAGCTTTTCAGAATTCATAATCGTTCCATCTACCTTGCTAGCTGCGAGAAGCCTTTATACTGCCATGGGTCAAAACCCGCCGCATTTGAGTTTCTGATGGGGTGCGGGGCAGCCAGATTTTTTCGACAAATTCACGCAAGGCTCGCAGAACCCAGTCAAACGACTCCACTTAGGTATAGCAATCTACCAAAAGGTTTAGGAAGGTTCAGGCAGGTTGCAACTCAGACTGCTTTTATGCCAATTACTCCGGCAGTATCAGGTGCAGTGAGCAATCTGACTAAAACTATAGCGATTACCAAAATTTTAACCCTTGTAATTCGCATCACAGGTAAGGCTTTATTTTGTCACTCAATCTAGCCGGGTGCATCACGAGCTGAACTACGCAAAATCACGGAAAGCCATTAGGTAGAGTCACGGAGAAATTCTGCCAAGCGGAAGATACTAAACCATGGGAGACACAAACTATCTCTGGCGCTGCCGTTTCACCTACCTGAGAAAAAGTCATGCTAAATGTTGCCGTTAGCTCAATTATTTCCGACATCGCTTCCCTGGCCGATGTTGATCAGCCCCAAAAGTCTGAAATGAACGCGCGTATCAAGCAAATCGGCGTGCTGTACTGGGTCAAACTAATGCGGGAGGGTATTCCCCGGCAGGATAGCCGCACCATTGCGGCGGCGATCGCTAAATTTAAGATTGCCGAACGACAGCCTAATTCCTCTCAAAAGCGACTTATCAGTCAGTACAGCGCCAGCATTTGCCGGGCCGGACTTTGGGACAGCAGGTTATTGCAGTAGTATTGCGCGATCAAGCAACCAGCTCTTGCTGGGGGTAAGACAGCAAGGTGCCGTGTAGTTCGGTTCGATATAGGACAGCGCCCGCTAGCTTGGCACCCTTTAAACAAGCGCCGGTCAGGTTAGCACCAGTCAGGTCTGCACCGGTCAAATCTGCATCGGTCAAGTCTGCATTTGCCAGATCTGCGTAGCAGAAATGAGCATTGCTCAATACTGCGCCTTCCAGGCTGCTGTGGTTAAGCTGGGCCAACCGCAAATCGGCTTCGGTCAAATTGGCCTGCCTTAAAACAGCGCTTTGAAGCTGACAGCGAATCAATGTCGCGCGATAAAAGCTAGCTTTGCTCAGGTCGGCCCAGTTGAGGTTAGTGCGCCATAGGTTGGCCCCTGCAAAGCTAGCCTGGCGCAGAACAGCATGGGTCAGGGTCGCGCGGGACAGGTCCCCCCGATAGAGAGTGACATGGGGCAGGTAAGCCTTAGCCAGACGAGCCTCCCGCAAATCCAAGCTGAAAAACTCTCGCTGGCCTGCCGCATAGTTTGAAAGAAGTTTATGGGCTTCCATTAATCAAATTTTTTCTTTAATTTATTTTTATTGATGCAGCTGTCAGCGATGACCCACAGCTGATACAAGCTATGTAAATAAATGTAACAAGTTTTTATGCTTTCAGCCACGCTTATGCTGTACAAACAGAAGACCAGTTTTCAAGATTTACCTGATTCTCAATCAAGCTAGTTAGTTCGCCTCGATAGCTGACTAGCCGCGCATTTTCTAGGGAATTTCGCTCGACCCGCACAATCAGCTCGTCTACCGTGCGCGCGGCACAAATCCAGTCCAGCTGATTTGTGGCACGACGGAGACGAGCCTCCAAAATATAGACTTCCACATTGCGAATAGCGGTTGTGGCATAGATATCACCGGGCCGTCTTGCTAACGCCCGCCGAAAGTTAATCAACGCGGTTTGATAATCGCGAGCGGCAGTGGCAGCGTAGCCAATCTCCATAGCCTGAGGGTAGGTATAGGCGGTTGAATTTTGAGCGATCGCGCTCTGTGAGGCGTTAACAGAGATGTCGCCTTCAGCTTGTACAGGCGCTAAACCGTAAACGATGCCCAAACTCAGCCCGACGCCGACTACCAGTAGGGCCTGGGGAAAACGCTTTAACGCTCGTGCTCTTTTTATCATCTGGTTAAGGATTAGTACGCCACAGCAGAAATAGACTTGCCCTTCAAAACGGTAGAAACGCCTGCCTATTGAGAGTTTGAATTTTACATTTTGCATTTTGAATTCCGCACAGCGGCACTAGGGATACAAACTTTTAGACGGTAGGCCCAGACGCTCATCCCAGCCCATCATAATGTTGCAACACTGAACGGCTTGCCCTACTGCACCTTTCATCAAATTGTCAATCGCGGCCATAACCACAACGCGCCCGGTGCGCGGATCGACTTCAATGCCCAAATAGCACAGATTGCTGCCCATCGCCCATCTGGTCTGTGGGCAGAGCCCATTGGATAGCACCCGAATCCAGGGGGAGTTGCGGTAAAAGGCTGAATAAATCGTGAGTAAGTCTTCTCGCACTAATCCTGGATCGCGCATATTGGCATAGACGGTGCTGAGGAGACCTCGCACCACCGGAACCCGGTGAGGAATAAACTGAACCACAATGTCGTGTCCGGCCAAATCGCTGCAAATCTGCTCGATTTCTGGCGTGTGGCGATGGCGGGTCACGCTATAAGGAGCAATAGAATCTGCAGCTTCTACGTACAGCAGATGGGGTTTGGGCTGATTGCCGCCAACGGAGGTGCCGCATTTAGCATCAATAATCAGGCTCTCAGGCTGAACAAGCCCTTGTTTAATTAACGGCGCGATCGCCAACAGACTCGCCGTAGGGTAGCTTCCGGCGCAGCCGACTAAGCTGCTGCGGGAAATGGCGCTGCGGTATAGCTCAGGCAGTCCGTATACCACTTGGCTGAGCAGGTCATAATCGCTGCGATCGCCCTCGTAGTAGCTTTGGTAGCGCTCAAGGCTGGAAAACCGATAGTCTGCCGATAAATCAATGACTTTGAGCTGGCGCTCTCTCAGAGTCGGCACAAGGGTTTGGGCTTCACCATCGGGCAGGGTTAAAAAAACAATCTGACAGTGCTCAGCAATCGCGTCAGCATCTATCGGGGCCAGAGGCAAATCCAAATCAATCTCTAAGAAAGGGTACAGATCGCCCAGCTGCTTGTCCAAATGGTCGCGATCGCCAAGGTACCCGATTTGGAGTTGGGGATGATTGAGCAGCAGCCGCACAAGCTGGATGCCCGTGTACTCCGTCGCTCCGATTACGCCGACCGACACCGGAATAGGGGAATCAATAGCGTCTCCTGAGATCATGAGGCTTTAATCGAAAAGGCTTAGAGAGCAAGGGCCGATGCTGAATTGTAGTATCAATTCCCCAGAGTAATGCAGCTTAGATGGCTGTAATCTCATTAAGTTATTCAACCCATCTGATGGCCGGCCCCCATTTACAATCAAAGAGTGACTTTAACCGCTGCGCTCTTCGCTGACTTGATCTGTGTCTGACTCTGTCTCTGAACGTTCTAACGTACCCCCAATGCCGCTTTCGGCCCCGCTCTCGCACCCAGATAGTGCGCCCAGCCCGCTGCCGCCTGATTTTCAGTTTGACGACATTGAAGCGGCGATCGCAGACTTAGCCGCCGGACGCGCCATTGTCGTTGTAGACGACGAAAACCGAGAAAACGAAGGCGACGTGATTTGCGCTGCCCAGTTTGCCACCCCCGATATGATTAACTTTATGGCGGTGGAGGCACGGGGATTAATCTGTCTGGCCATGACGGGCAATCGCCTCGATCAGCTTGAGCTGCCGCTAATGGTCAGCAACAGCGCCTTTGAAGACGAAAATGAGCAAACCGCCTTCACCGTTAGCATCGACGCACCTTATCACTTAGGCGGCACTACGGGAATTTCTGCCGAAGACCGGGCCCGAACAATTCAAATCGCCATTAATCCTAATTCCCGGCCATCTGACCTGCGGCGACCCGGCCATATTTTCCCTCTACGGGCTAAAGATGGCGGCGTCCTAAAGCGGGCGGGGCACACCGAAGCAGCCGTTGATTTGGCTCGTCTTGCAGGGCTATATACCGCTGGCGTCATTTGCGAAATTCAGAATCCTGACGGCTCTATGGCCCGTCTGCATCATCTTGTTGAGTACGCCAAAACCCACCGGCTGAAATTAATTAGCATTGCCGATCTGATTAGCTATCGCTTGCGCCACGAGCGGTTTGTGCACCGAGAGGCGATCGCTCAGCTACCCAGCCAGTACGGCGACTTTAAAATCTATGCTTACCGTAACCTGCTGGATGACGCCGAGCATATTGCCCTGGTTAAAGGTGACATCGCCACCTTTAAAGATGGCCCAGTAATGGTGCGGGTGCATTCTGAATGTCTGACAGGAGATGCCTTTGGCTCCCTGCGCTGCGACTGCCGGATGCAGCTCCAAGCGGCCATGAAAATGATTGAAAACGCCGGTAGAGGCGTAGTCGTCTATCTTCGCCAGGAGGGACGAGGGATTGGGCTGATCAACAAGCTTAAAGCCTATTCTCTACAGGATATGGGCCTAGATACGGTAGAAGCCAATGAGAAGCTGGGCCTTCCTATCGATCAGCGCAACTACGGCATCGGAGCGCAAATTTTAAACGATATCGGGGTTCAAAAATTTTTCTTGATCACCAACAACCCTCGAAAAATCGCGGGTCTCAAGGGATATGGGCTAGAGATGGTAGATCGGGTGCCTCTGCTGATTGAAGCCACCTCCTACAACTCCGACTATTTGGCAACCAAGGCCAAAAAAATGGGGCATTTGCTGCTGCAAACCTACCTGCTGACGATTGCAATTCACTGGGAGAGGGCTCCTTTGCCCTTAGAACAGCGCTACGACCGTTTAGAGCAGCTGCGGCATATGGTCAAACAGCACAATCTACTGCTGCAGGAAGAGGCGCGCTCAGTTGCGATCGCTCTTTTTAGTAAAGCCTCTCTAATCGCTCATTTGGGACTAGATCAGCCCAATTTAGCCGAGCCAAACTGGTATCAACAGCCCAATCATCCCTATCTAAATGCGATCGCTCAAATTTTGGACACCTTGACAAACTGGCCCGATATCAGCCAGCTAGAGTTTATGGTTTCCCCCGGCAGCGATCCGTTCCACAACCTACAGGTGAAACTCGATCGGCAGATTTTTCAGTTGGCATCTGGCCCGGCTAAGGGTCTAAAGCCGTCCGATCTCTGCGGCGTGGGCGATGCTCACGCAGGGGCAACACCAGCGCTACAGACTCAGCGGGTATATGTGTTTTCGCGCCACGCCCAGTCTGAACCGCTTTAGGCAGCTTACCCAGTTTTCTGGGAATTTCTGGGAACTGCCGCGCTACGGCTTACCCCAGATCGCCTATGGGGCTGCGATCGCAGTTAAAGTTCTAAGCTCTGCCCCACATGGGGGACAGTTGTACTGGCGGGCAATGCAGCTTCTTCGGCTTCTCGCTGGGCCAACACGGTCTCCGCCAGCAAAAGCGCTGCCTGTACAACTGTCCCCCATGTGGGGCAGAGCTTAGAACTTTAACTGCGATCGCAGCCTTACAGGCGATCTGGGGTAAGCCGTGGTGCGGCAGTTCCCAGAAATTCCCAGAAAACTGGGTAAGCTGCCTAAAGCGGTTCAGACTGGGCGTGGCGCGAAAACACATATACCCGCTGAGTCTGTAGCGCT
>JBCDFX010000107.1:0-10821 GCA_039177155.1 Cyanobacteria bacterium P01_H01_bin.119 | reverse complement strand
CCACACCCCATTGAGCGCCCCTAGCACGGGTGACGACTCCTCTAAAGGACAGTCCGCCAGGTGAGGCAGCAGATAGCAGAGCCGCTGATAGGCCGCGATCGCTAACTGTGGCACCGTTTCCAGGGATTGCGCCGCCAGGGGTTCCCGCGACTGCCAGAGTAACAGAAGTTGCCCCAACGCCTGCGCCAGCGATACCACAGAAGGATCCGCAGCGGCATGGACGGCAATCAGATCCAGCAGGTGCGCCGTCTGGTCTTGCAGCCCCATACGACAGGCCGCCATTAACAGTCGCACCGCCGCGATCGCAGAGCGACCTTCTCCCTCGTCTGCCAGACTCGCGATCTGCTGGTGCAGGTGATACAGCGTCACCTCAGCCACCGTCGAGCCGTACAAAGATTGCTCAATCAGCGTACTTTCGGTCTGGGGTTGCCAACGATAATCCCAATGCTCCTGAATCTGGTTCAGCTTTTTGCCCAGCACAAAGTCTGGCCCTTTGGTAAAGCGGGCAAAGGGAACATTGGCAAAGGCAAGGCTATGGAAGAAGCGGCTAAGCTGACGGTGCTTTTCTTTACGATAAATATCAAGAGCGAGGGATTTGGGAGTGCTGGTATCGAGCTTAAGGCGAAAGAATTGGGCCAGCCGACGAAAATCTTCCACTAAGGGTGGCACTCCCGCATGGGCAGGCAGGTTACCGATGCGATCGCCCCGCAGCGATCGCGCTACCGCTGCCATCAGCATCACCCCTTCACCATCCATAGCCCCTTTCACAAAGCAGCTCCGCACCGCATCCAGCAGATCCTCCCGTGTGGGGCCGGGATGACCGCGAAACCGGGCCAGCCGCTGCGCCTGCTCTACCGCCGCAATTTCGTCGGCTACCGAAAGGGGGACTAGCGGCTTCTGATTCCGGGTTAGTGCCCGTAGCTGAATCAGCACCTCGCAAGCAGTCTGGTTCAGCGCTTCCTGCCCAGACTGGGCCATGTTCTGGGTCATATGCTGCCAAAGCTGCTGATAGTAGGCCGGAGCAGGCATTCCCGAGGCGTAACCATTGAGGGCATCGAGCTGTTCAAAGCTGTAGCGCATAACTGTCGTTTGAGCAGACTCACGGGAAAGCTTGGGAACAAAGGGTGCTGCTGGCGGCGACTCTACCAGAGACGGCAGTACGACGGTATGAAAGCCCCCGGTCACCACCAAAATTTTGCCGTCTACTTCTCTTAAAGCGGTAGTGATCGCTTGGGCCATTGCGGCTTCTCGGGCCAGGGTCCCTTCAGCGTCTAAGGTTTCTGGGTCGCTCTCCTGCCGCGTCAAATAGCAATAAGTCGCCATCTGCCGAATAAATTCCGCTGTGGAGGCTTCCTGACAATGGGCTTCAAACAGGTGATCCCACAGTTCATTAAAGTCGCGACAGCCTGTTTTCTGCGCCAGCGCCGCCAGGTAGTCACTGTGCTGCAGGTGGTGCTCTTCCTGCAAGGCCCGTAGTCGCAGCGCCGCCTCTGGATTGGCCTGGAGATGAGTTGCCAGCACCTTTTGGGGATAGGGCAAGTCGATAAACTGCAGCTGCGCTCCTACGGCAGCCCCTGCCCGTAGCGCTACCAGCTCTGGGGAATAGTCGCAAAAGGGATAGTAGCCACCAAAGCGCTGAGGTTCGGTTCTTTCAGCCTGGGGCCAGGGCGCTTGAGTAACAGACGTAGTCACATCGGCCTGAGGCAGCGCGAGATGGCCGTCGTGATCCACGTAGGTAGCATAAAGGGCAACGGGTGTCTCGGTTTCAGGATGCAGCAGCAGGGGGATCAACTCAGTAGCGTCGGCAGGGGCCTCAATCAAAATAGCGGCCGGGCGTTCGGCCTTAATCCATTGTTGAATATGCCAGGCGCAGGCAGGGCTATGGTGCCGAATGGGAAAAAACACCAGCCGGGGTTGCTGGAGCGATCGCAATAGGTCATCCAGGGGCGGCAAATCCATCACGGTGGCAGACGCTTCGGTCATAGTCATCCCAAAATCAGGGGTTGATCATCAAGAACAGGGGCGATCGCAGGGTTCACGGAGGATAAAGACGTTTCGCTAAATCTATATCACTAAATCCATGTAGCAAAGAGTACGGGCTATATAGTTCAATTGTACTATATTGAATCATCATTACGGTATTTGGCAAAAGCGTCTGCTCGGCTCAATGGTGGGCAGTCTAATGCAGTACCGTTGCCGCTGCTATATCACCGCCGATTTCAGGAGGGCATGTGATCAATGCTGACCGACCTAAAAAATCCGCTCAATCTTTCTGAAAGTGCCCTCGAATCCTTAGCAGAGTCCCTTCGGTTATTCAAAGATTTAGACATTGAGTTTCCGGCAAGGTTGCTCCGATATCTAATCAGTGGCGACGACGAAACCGTTATCCAAGATTTGATAAAAGCTTTCCACTACCAGATCAATCAATATCAGCAAACGCTACAGCATCAATCTGGATTTGGGGGGGTCAGCAGACTGACGGTGCCCGGCCCCTCTCTGCATTCCTTGGGCGATAGCTTATTACTTTCCTGGCTTGAAGCCAATCCCCTGTCTGACCCAGGATTTTATAATCGGCTCAGCCAAATATTCTGTGGCTTCTCTAGTAGCAGTATTGATGCCGCTGGTCACGTTCAACTGGCACCCTTGCAAGATCTGTTACCTCGATTTTTGCAAACGCTGATGCCGTACCGTTACTCTCCGGGCACACCTGCAGCACAGTTCATCACAGCCGACATTTTGGATGCTATGTATGTCGAAGCAGGAGAGCCTGTCGGAACGCTGGCGCGCCAAGTTTATCTAATCGAGCCAAAAGACTATTGGCAGAGGAGCTTTGCTTCCAATGCAATCAGACTGAAGGGGTTTGCAGATTACACGCTGAAGCACCCGGCGATCGTGCAGAAGGCCCTAGAGCAACCAGAACGGGAGCGCCGCCTTCATGTTTTGAGCCTGCTGCTGCAGGTTGAGGTACCGATTGGAGCGTGGATAGAGACGATCGCTCAGTCAGCCGTCTCCTCTGCTAAAACCGAACGAGAAGCGGCCACAACGCTGCTGCGGCGAGACCCTCAGGCAGCGATTCCCATTTTGCAGGCTAAGGCTGAGTCGGGCAGTTCCAGCGAACGGCAGCATGCCGTCCAACTGCTTTGGGACTTGGCGGGAGAGACAATGCAGCCGTTTTTAGAGCAGCGGCTCGATGTTGAAAAAGCGGCCAAGGTGAAATCGATTTTGGAGCAACTGCTGGCGACCCCGTCAGAAGCAGCGATCGCTAATGCCGCCCCCTCGCTGCCGCCCCTCCCCGAGATTGAGTTCGACGTTCCCGTTGCTGCCAGTGCCATGCCGCTGTTGGAAAAGTTGGTTATCACCTTCAATGAAGGTCGAATGCACTCACGCAAAAACTTGCTGCAAAATCTTAAACGTCACTACCCCGGCGGAATATCCCATTCTGATGTGTCTCAATTGAACGATTTTTCGCAACAAACCTTCGAGGCAATTAACCAACTGTTAGACGAAATTAAGACTAATGCTCAATTGGATGAAGAGGCTTCATTGCAGAGATTTAGTTTCATCTTAGATCAGGATTTTGAACATACTGATATTACCTTAATGGCGCTCACTGAAGCATTGCAGCAGGGCACTTATAAGGATTGTTGTAAGGTTCAATATGTAAGCGGTCACTACTACGTTAAGCATCTGAAATCAGAGATTCGAGCTTTTCTAAACTCTCCCGAAACGCTTCTGATTCAAGCGGTACGCTTACTGGTTTTGATGCGTTACTTTTATATTGAAAGAACTCGGTTTTACTATAGGCTGCTTGAGGATGACGGGCACGAATTATTGCTGCTTTATCGACAGCATCATCCTGACTGCGGCGGGCTGCGTGAGCTGGCAGCGGTTTTGGAATCGCTGCAGCTTCCCGCTTCTTGCATTGGCCTCGAAATGCTCAAAGCCTGGGGCGCTAGTCGGTTTTGGCGTTGGGGCAATGATGCCATCTGGCCCTATTTTGCCGAGCGGCTCCAACTCCTCGAAGATGCTCTGAGCCCTAGCGTTGGTAGCTCTTGGGATAGTGGTTACTATGGGCAACAGCGGCAGCGGCAAAATGCTTTCAAAATCCTCAAAACCTTTCCGCAGCCGCCCGTCCAGCTCACACCAACGTTGTGGAAGCTGGCCTTTGAGGGGCCAAAGGCCGAGCGGGCTACAGTGCAAGACTGCCTTAACGCCTTCAACGATACCCCCAACCGCATCCTGGCGGCCCTATCTGACCCTAACCGCGATCGCCGAATGATTGCGGCGGCTTGGCTCGGCGATCGCGGCGACCCAGCCACCATCAAGCCGCTTAAGCAGGCGCTGAAACAAGAAAAAAGTGACGCGGCACAGGACATCATGCTGCGATCGCTCGAAAAGCTGGGAGCCTCTGTTGACGAATTTCTCGACCGTGACAACCTGCTTCAGGACAGTCAAAAGCTGCTTAAGAAAGAGATGCCAGCCGCTCTAAACTGGTTTCCTTGGTCAATTCTCCCCACCGTTCACTGGCAGGACACGGGTGAAGCCGTCGCTCCTGATATCGTAAAAGGCTTGCTGCTGAAGTGTTTTAAGCAAAAAAATGCGGCCCCCGGCCCCATTCTCAAACGCTACGTTGAGATGTGGCAACCGGGCGCACGAGAAGCCCTCGGCCAATTCGTGCTGGAAAGCTGGATTGCCCAAGATACCCTACCTGCCCACACCCCCCAAGAAGCGGATCAGCTCGCGCAAAAACAGGCCCAGCAGCAAATTCAGTACTATCAACATTTGCAGCAGCAGTACCCCACTGCTATAGGTGCTTATTATCACACTACCTATGAGGCGTTGTACCAAAGCATCTACAACAACCTCATTCGCGCCTGCAAAGGCAGTGCTACCAAAGAAAAAGGAATTTTAGCGATCGCCGCTGCCTGCTGTGGACTCCGCGCCATTAGCCCCATCAACACTTATCTGAAAACTTGGTACGGCCATCGGCTGGCCCAGTGCAAAGCCCTGCTGCAAGTGCTCGCCTGGATGGACGATAACAGCGCGATTCAACTGCTGCTGTCAATCGCTGATCGCTTCCGCACCAAAGGTATTCAAAAAGAAGCCGAGAAATTGGTGACAGACCTGGCGGAGCGCAAGGGCTGGAGCCGAGACGAGTTAAGCGATCGCACCATGCCTACCGCTGGCTTTGATGAGGGCGTCGAGCAAACCCTCGATTACGGCAGCCGCCAGTTCACCCTGCTGTTGGATACCGACTTCAGCCTGGTGCTCAAAAATTCTGACGGCAAGGTGATCAAATCTTTGCCAGCCCCGCGCAAAGACGATGACCCCGAACTGGCAAAAGCCGCCAAGAAACAGCTCTCTAACACCAAAAAGCAAGTTAAACAGGTACTTACTCAACAGCGGGAGCGGCTATTCGAGGCCATGTGTACCCAGCGTTCCTGGCGGTTTGACGACTGGGATACGTATGTCAATCGGCATCCTATCGTGGGGCGCTACTGCCAGCAACTGGTCTGGGCCATTTATCAGCCAGGAACCGACGGCAAAACCCTAATCCATACCATGCGTCCCCTCGAAGATCGCAGCCTCACCGAGGCTGAGGATGAAGAAGTAACGCTCTCGCCTGATGCCATTGTGCGGCTGGCTCACACCTGCACGGTGCCCGCTGAAGCGATCGCCGCTTGGCAGACCCACTTTACTGACTACAATGTAACACCCCTGTTTCCCCAGTTTCGTCCTAATCCCTATCTGCTGCGCGAAGCTCAACAGCAAGCAACGGAAATCACCGATTTTGAGGGCCATATCATCGAAGCCTTTAAGCTGCGGGGACTGCTTTCAAAGCGCGGCTATACCCGAGGGCAGACTGAGGATGCAGGCTGGTTTTACAACTACTGCAAACGCTTTGCTGGACTCGGCATCGAGGCGGTTATTGAGTTTAGCGGCAACTATTTACCAGAAGAAAATCGCCCCGTCGCTCTGACCAAACTGGCCTTTTACGAAATACCCGAAGAAGACACCCCTGGATACCTCTACAGCCGCTCCAAGCTATCCCTTGGTGAACTGCCTCCAGTATTGCTGAGCGAAGTATGGAGCGAATTACAGGCGATCGCCGCCCAAGGTAGCGGCTACGACCCCGACTGGGAGAAAAAAGTGGAGTATTAAGCATGACTAACACCGTTCGACCTCCCGCCGAAGTCCGCTACGCCGACGAATTGAAAGCGATCGCAGCCAACGATCCCCATCCCAAGCCACCCGGTTGGCAACTCTCGCCCCGCGCCGTGCGGACGTTTATTTTAGGCAGCAACAGCGAAGCGCTGAGCTATAAGCAGGGTCGCAAGACCTTCAAAACCGTTATTACCCAGAAGTATTACGGCGACGATGCCCTGATCGATCGCTGCGTGGTAACGCTGGCTGGTAATCGGGGTTTGATGCTAGTGGGAGAACCGGGCACCGCCAAATCCATGCTGTCGGAGCTATTCTGCGCCGCCATTGCCGGTGATTCTACCCTGACGATTCAGGGGACTGCTGGCACCACCGAAGACCAGATCAAGTATTCCTGGAACTATGCCCTGTTGATCGCCGAAGGACCAAGCCCAAAAGCACTGGTGCCCTCACCGCTATACGTGGGCTTAAGTCGCGGCCAACTCGTAAGGTTCGAAGAAATCACCCGCTGTCCACCGGAAATTCAAGATTCCCTTGTGAGTGTACTGTCAGACAAAGTGCTGATGGTGCCCGAATTAGATGGTAACAGTCGCGTGCTGCTGGCCCAGAGAGGCTTTAACGTGATTGCCACTGCCAATATCCGCGATCGCGGCGTGAATGAAATGTCCAGCGCCCTCAAGCGGCGTTTCAACTTTGAAACGGTTGCCCCGATTGCAAATCCTGAGCTAGAGCGCAAATTAGTATTAGAGCAAACCCAAGCGCTGCTGGCCGAGTCGGAAGTCCCGATCGCGATCGCCCCCGACGTAATTGAACTCTTGGTGAGTACGTTCCATGATCTGCGATCAGGTCGTACCCCAGAGGGTACAGTCGTCGAGCGCCCCACCACGGTTATGTCCACCGCTGAGGCCGTTGCGGTTAGCGTCTCCGCCGGACTGGATGCTTACTATCTAGGAGCGGGCGAAGTCACTAGCGAGCATGTGGTTCGCAATCTAGTCGGCACTGTCCTCAAAGACAATCCCGAAGATGCCAAAAAGCTGGCTCATTACTTTAACGTGGTTGTCAAAAGCCGCGCCTCTCAAAACACTTACTGGGAGACTTACTATAAAGCTCGCAAATGGCTACGATAGGCACCGAGCTGAACCTCACCCCCTAGCGACAGACACTATTGAATTTTTAACGTCCAATAAGCATCGAGCTGCCAAAATCAAGACGTTAATCTGCTTGCAATTTGGGCCACACGATGGCCGAGCAACATTCCTGTTTTTTTGTCTTCATTGTTGGGAGCTTCTGCCGGCGGTTCCATTAGCGCTTGCCCTCCAGCTCCAAAATAAAAGCCCAGGCGGTTGGTGCCATCCTCATTCACGGAAGTCATGCCTAATCCGACCCAGATCATTCCTTGCTGCATTGCGAATGTTGCAAAAGTGACCAGGGAGTTTAGCTTATCGCCACTAGGCCCACCTGAGACGGTAAATGCAGAAGCAACTTTGTCTCTCCAGGCTTGAGCAAAGTAACGTTCTCCAGTCGCATCCATAAACGCTTTCATTTGGGCTGCGATATTACCCATGTAGGTGGGTGAGCCAAAGATAATGGCGTCAGACTCATCCAGCGCTGCCAAGACGGCATCATTTTTCCAGCGACCATCCCTAATATCAGAGCCCTGAATTTCGATAAGACTAGCCTCACAACCCTCGACAAGGTTAGCGCCTGATAAAACAGCTTCGGCCATCTTTTTCGTATGACCAGAACCTGAGAAATAGATTACCGATACTTTCATCACTTAATCTCCTAATTTTTAGCCTTCAAAGATACGCCTGACAGTAGCGCGTAGCAGCGATAGACTATTGCCGCTACGCGGAATGGAAAATGCAAATTACGAAATGAGACTTTTATGTTGGGCGCAGAATTATCAACCCCAGATGAAAAAACTACTCAATCGTTTGCAGTAAAGCACCGCCGTTGAGCGGAATCGTTGTGGCGTTGAGATACTGGGTTTGCAGCACGTACAGATAGCTTGGGGCGATCGCTTCAGGTTTGGCGATAAAGCCCACAGGCAACTGGCTAGCGACCCGCTCAAACAGCGCTTTGCGAACCTCAGAGTCCATGCCTGACCACATGGGGCTGTCCACATAATAGGGAGCCACCACGTTGACCCGAACGGGTGCGAGTTCTTTAGCCAGAGATTCGGCCAGCAAGCTTACACCGGCATTAGCGACATCGGTGGCGATCGCCTGATGCGGACGTGGCCCCGAGCCGCCGGTGAAGGTAAGCGATCCACCAGGCCGGATTTTGACGCCGCCGTAGCGTCCCACATAAAACTGTCCCCAAAACTTGCTTTCGACGGCGTTACGTGCAACCGCTAGATCGGCATCCAAGACACCGCCGCCCATGCTGTCCCCCGCGAAGTTAATTACATGGTCAATCTCGCCGGGTTGATAGGCTTCAAAGAACGTCTTAATGGAGGCTTCGTCCAGGGTATTGATGGTACGGATAGTGACCTCGCCGCCAATTTCTTGGGCGGCTGCTTCCAGTTTTGCCTGGGTGCGGCTGGCAATGATCAGCTTGGCGTTCTGCTCGGCCAGCAGTTTGGCAACGGCGAGGCCAATGCCGGAGCTAGCGCCAATGAGCACGATGTTTTGGTTTGCCAGGGATAAATTCATGGTGGTTCCTCCTGAAAATTTGTGCCAAATCTGCTCGCTTAAATTCATCAATCGAACTATTTAGTTGCCTGTCGTCAAATGCTCATGAACAATAACCCAGCGATTGTCAATGCGCTGCCAGACATGGGTGCCCCACTGACGAAACTGAATCGCCTTCCCCGCCTGGTCACGGCCACCACCTGCCAGGGTGAAAACAGTGGTGGCTAAATTCCCATCAACGATGACGCGGATTTCACCTTCCGGGGCGATTTGCCATTCTGAAAACTGTTCCATAAACGGTTCCCAGGTGGCGCGATACTCGGTCCAGCTTTCGAGTACCACCATGCTGTCGCCAGCATCGTCAAATACCAACAATGCTCCTGGCTCTTGCACAAATAAGGTGCTCATGGCGTCCCAATCAATGCGCTCAGCACCCGGACTCCAGGCCGCAAACCACTGGGCTGTAAGCTGACGGATTTCGGCTTCATCTGCAGTGCGAGCCATGATCGGGGTGCCCCTATTCGCCGATGCGGATAGCCCCTGTCCTAATGTTCCTGTCGGACTGCTCACGGCCTGCCCAGAGACGAAGAGTAGTGGACCAGAGAGTAGCAGTGAACCTAGGGCACCCAGGGCGATGCTTCGAGAGAACGGGATGCGTTTCATGACTAACCTCCTGCTAATCAATTTCGATGAATTCAATTTAATCTTTGTAAGTTGAAAGAAAAAGGCATTGAAATTCAAAATACTTTTGCGCGAGAATCAAAAGTGAGATTGCAGAATCTGGCTTATCTTGATGGATCGATTTAACGATTTGACTCTCTTTGTGCAGGTGGCCCAGGTGTTAAGCTTCTCGGAGGCGGCGCGGCAGTTGGGGATGTCTCCTTCAGGCGTCAGTCGGGCGGTGCAGCGGTTAGAGGAGCGGCTGGGTACTCGGCTGCTGCAACGCACCACTCGCAGTCTGTCACTCACCCCCGATGGCCGAGTCTATTTTGAGCGGGGGCTGCAAATTTTGAGCGACCTCGAAGAGGTGGAGCTGGAGCTGACCCAAACGCAATCCACACCCAAGGGCATTTTGCGAGTAGACCTCTCGACGGCGTTAGGACGTATTCATATTGCTCCGGCCCTGGCCAGGTTTGTAGCTGACTATCCTGAGCTGCAGGTAAAAGTCTCCCTCAGCGATCGCCTTATCGACCTAAATGATGAAGGCATCGATGTGTCGGTGCGGTTGGGCAGTAGCCCGGACAGTCGCTTGATTGCCTACCCTCTGGCCAGAGCGCCGTTTGTGGTCTGTGCGGCTCCCGGCTATTTAGAACGCTATGGTCAGCCTCAGTCCCCCGCCGATCTGACCGACCATAACTGCATCAACTTTATCTATCCCCAGTCGGGGCGGCCGTTTGAGTGGGTGTTTCAACAAGCGGATGATGGATTTAAAGTAGCGGTTACGGGGAACTTAGCTTTCGACAGTACCGAGGCGGTTTTAGAAAGTGCGATCGCGGGAGCCGGGATTGCCCAACTGCACAACTACATCGCTGGCCCAGCCATTCAGGCAGGCCAGTTGCAGCCCTTATTAGAGGGCTACAGAGCAGACGGCAAGCTGATTACGCTAGTTTATCCTCAGAAACGTCATTTATCGGCCAAGGTGAGAGTGTTTATCGAGTTTATGAAAATCTTGGTGGCCGAGCTGCGATTACATCGCATGGTTGCATAACCGACCGAATTTAGACTGGAAGTACTTCCACTTGAATAGAGCAGTATGAGACACGGACTTGGGAAGAGCAGTAGATAACATTAAGCAGCGATGAGATAAGATTATTGACTTTCGAGAAAAGATTAAATAAGATAAGGATATAATCAATCAGATACGTTTATTTACAGTGAAATCATTGCAGATTAGAGAGGCTTTCAAAGCATTTAGACAAGCGATCGCATTCTATTAATCTTCCTCTTCATACCTATCGCTACTCAGGTATGCCCATTTAAGTCAAGGATAAAGTAATGGCCTCTCGAACACTGGCTACAAACT
>JBCDFX010000106.1:0-10838 GCA_039177155.1 Cyanobacteria bacterium P01_H01_bin.119 | reverse complement strand
TGCAAGCCATCGACCACGCGCCATTAAATACCGGCAGAATTTTATCCTGGCAGATTATCCTAGGGGCTGCCATCATTTAGCAGTCAAGTCTTTATGCGGAAGGTGTTTCAGCCCCTAGTTTGTTATGCCGGGCGGGCGCGGTAATGCTTACAGCGGAAACATTCTGGTTTTAATTGATGACGCGCCCTTAGGGGTTTCCTAAGGGCTGCCCCTAGCGATGCTATTTACGCCGACCGTTAATCCAGCGTCTTACCGCATTGACAACGTTCATGCCGCCGCTGTTTTCACTAAGGAGTGAGTCAGAGGATGCGGCTGAGGCTTTAAGATCTCTAGGGTCGGATTCAGTTTGAGCCTTTAGATTGGGCACGGTGATCTCCCGAATAGAAATATAGTTGGCGGGTCTGTAGAAGGTGAGCGTAGGCAATAGGGCCACGGTAAACGCCAGGGTAAGGGCGATCGCGCTATTTAGCGTCGGCGTCCTTGAATCCAGCGTCTGATGGCGCGGCCTATATTCATATCTGACTTGGAGGCTGTCCACAATTTAGAATTCTCTGCTGAGGGTTTCTCTGCTGAATGAGCAGCGGCAATTTTTTTAGGAACGAGGGTGCCTAAGCGCTGGCGAAATTTAGAGCGAATGTTATCCATTTGGATGCCTCCGATTGCAACTCAAAATTGCCAAGCCCGTCTGCATAATGTGCAGACTGTTCTCGGCTTTCAATAAGTTCATAGTTCTGGCGAACCGCAACTTATGCAGTACGCTGCCCGCTGCATTGCAAATTCGCTGCAAGGACCGGGCAAGTTGCACTCAGATTGACTCTGTGCCGGCAGATCCAGCGATACCAGGTGCCGTAAGCAATCTGGCCAAAACTATGATGATTGCTTTTGTGCTAGCCACCCCAGCGATACTCGGTGCGGTGAGCAATCTCGCCAAAACTATGGTGATTACTTCACAGCAGCTTTATAGTTCTCAGGACAAATTGACCCAAATTTGCATCTTGGGAAAAGCCAAAGAAGTGAACCTCGGGTGCATTTCAGCTTTGCAGCCCACTCACAGGGAAGCCGCTGCGCTTCTAGTGCACTTCCCGCAAGGTGCCAGTCGCGTGGAATAACAAAATTGGGATGCACTCGTAAGATTTGATTCTCTGATGAAGACACGAGCCCTGAAAACCTTAAACTTTGCAAACCTGTAGAAGGGCTAAATAGCAAGAGTGCCAACCCCGTAGTTTGATAAAATCTAAAATCTGTGAATTGAGCGCAGCTCGCTGGAGGGAGACCCTTATGGCTCGGATGTACTATGACAACGACGCAAATTTAGACCTGCTTTCGGGTAAAACCGTTGCCATTATCGGCTATGGTTCTCAGGGGCACGCCCACGCCTTAAACCTAAAAGATAGCGGCGTTAACGTGATTGTAGGACTGTATGACGGTAGCCGCTCTATCCCTAAAGCCGAGAGTGCCGGGTTAACGGTCAAGTCTGTGGCCGAAGCCGCCAAAGCGGCTGACTGGGTGATGATTTTGCTGCCCGATGAGGTGCAGCGAGCCGTTTATGCCGAAGATATTGCGCCAGGACTAGCGGCAGGCAACGTGCTGTCGTTTGCTCACGGTTTTAACATCAACTTTGCACAAATTGTGGCCCCGGCAGAGGTAGATGTGGTGATGGTAGCGCCTAAGGGTCCTGGACATCTGGTCCGTCGCACCTACGAGCAGGGCGAGGGGGTTCCCTGCCTGTTTGCCATTGAGCAGAACGCCAGCGGACAGGCCCGCGATCGCGCTATGGCCTATGCCAAGGGCATTGGCGGCACCCGCGCTGGCATTTTAGAAACCACCTTCCGAGAAGAAACAGAAACCGACCTGTTTGGTGAGCAGGCCGTGCTCTGCGGCGGCCTCAGCGCGTTGATTAAGGCCGGATTTGAGACCTTAGTAGAGGCAGGCTATCAGCCGGAGCTAGCCTATTTTGAATGTCTCCATGAAGTCAAGCTTATCGTAGACCTAGTGGTAGAAGGGGGCCTTGCCAAAATGCGCGACAGCATCTCTAATACCGCCGAATACGGAGACTATTCTCGCGGCCCTCGAATCATTACCGACGAGACAAAAAAGGAGATGAAGAAAATCCTAACGGAAATACAGACGGGCCAGTTTGCCAAAGAATTCGTGCTAGAAAACCAGTCAGGCAAAGCAGGCTTTAGCGCTACCCGTCGTCGGGAAGCCGAGCACCCCATCGAAGAAGTGGGCAAAGACCTGCGGGCCATGTTTAGCTGGCTGAAAAAGGCTTAAAGATTTGGAGCGCTGCGATCGCAGCTTCAGTTCTCACCGTTAACCGTTACACAGTTGAGCAATGGCTACTCTACAACTGACCGTTCCTGGCATGGCGTGCTCTGCCTGCGCCGACACGATTACCAAGGCCGTTCAAGGCGTTGACCCCAGCGCTAGCGTTACTGCCGATCCTAAAACTAAACAGGTCGCCATTGAGACACAGGCTGAAGCGGAAACCGTTAAAGGCGCGATCGCAGCCGCAGGCTATACAACAGAAGAAAATAATTTCTAAAATAAAATCGCTTCTGATGGCTCCGGGCCAAAAATGTAGTCGTAGTCAAACTGAAAGGCGTTGGCGTGGCGAATAATGCTGAAGCCAAAGTTTGTCACCACATCTGTCGTAAAAGTTGCCATTACCAGTTCAATCAGGCGCTTACCGCCGATATTGGGCGGCTGCACATAATAGTCCCGCCGGGCAAAGAAACGCCCCTCATCTTTGGGCACCACAATACTATTGATACGGTGAGTGTGGCGGATAGGCTTGATGTAGGTTCGGATAAAGTCTTCCTGGCTGACCTGAAGCCGATACAGCCGCTCCTGCTGAGACCAGCTCATCTGAAACATTTGCTTAACCAGCTCAAAGCCCAGCACATAGTTAAACACGCTGCTGCGCTCTTCAGAGCTGGCGACCAGCTTCAGCGCCGATTCCAGATACAGATCGGGCTGCTGCCGATTATCTTGGGCCGAGTGAATATAAAACTGACGAATATAGCTGCGCAGTACGGCCTCGCTTAACTCCGTGCTAATCCGAAATTGGGAGAGATAGGCATTTACTCGCTGCTGAGTATCCCGGTCTTGAATAATGCGGGACACCAGGCCATCGGCGGTATAGTCGTCCAAAAATTCCGCCTGAAGCTCTGGCGGCGTTGCGCACATCAAGTGGCATAGGGATAGCACATAGCGCCGCTGTGCCCAGGGTAAACTCTGCAACCAGTGCCTCGCCTGGAGCGGCAATGAGCCGAGCACCCCATCGGCTTCGACCAGCTCTAAAAAGGTCATAAAGTCTTGAGGCGAATCCTTAGAGCGGTGAGGGTCTGGTGAGTGTGTCATTTGGATTCTACAAAACGGTTGTATCCAAGCTCACGGACCACCCTAAGGGCTGTAGCGTTCCTCAGCCCAAGGTTCCCCCCGCTGATGGTAGCCATTACGTTCCCAAAATCCAGACTCTGAATGATCTAAAAATTCAATACCGTTAATCCATTTGGCGCTTTTCCAAGCGTACAGGTGAGGCACCACCAGTCGCAAAGGTCCACCGTGCTCAGGCGGAAGCGGTTCACCAAACAGCGTGTGGGCAAAAAAGTTTTCTTCACGCACAAAATCTTCCAGGGTGAGATTGGTGGTGTAGCCGCCGTAGCAGTGAGCCAGCATATGGCTGGCCGTGGGCTCTACCTGAATAGCGCTGATAAAATCGGTGACTCTAACACCGCGCCATTTTACATCCAGCTTTGACCAAGTGGTGACGCAGTGGAAGTCGGCCGTAAAGTCGTGCTGGGGCAAGGCGTTAAATTCATCCCAGGTAAATGTTTTGGGCGTTGCCTGACCCGACACTGCAAATGACCACTGACTCACCTCAACCTGGGGCGTATCGCCGTAGGTCAGCACCGGAAAACCGCTGGCAAGGTGCTGCCCGGGTGGAACGCGGTCGGCTATTTCTGGGTCAGGTTTGTGGAAATATTTGTATCTGCCCATAAAACCCGCCTAGTTTAATTTACTCTTCGTCGTCTTCGTCATCTTCATCTACTGTGTAAACAAAGCTGTTGGAGCGATCGCTCAAAATAGATTTGCCCAGAGATAGGGCCTTTTGTGCCTCAAGAGATGCTTTGCGCTTCCAGTTTGAGCGTCGCATGCTGCGCTTTGATTTCGAGGTTTTCTTCTTGGGGACCGCCATGACCGGATGACTGATAATTTCACAACCTTTCGATTGTATTGCATTCTTTTGAGATAGTCACCTATGAAACAGTTGTGCATCTACCAACTATTCGCCTTCCGGTGGCGATTCAGGAGAGGCGTCTTCGGGAAGATTGAACGTGGCATCTAGGAAGTCTTGGGCATTTGGAAAATAGGTAGACCAATAGCGTGGATCGGGGCGGTTGCGCCACTGCTCTCGACTGGCTTGGAGCTGCATAATCGGGAGAGTATTGCCTAGCTTGTCGGCGGTAACCGTGACCACAACTTCAGTCACTAAAATATCGCTATCAAAGCTCCGCTGGGCGGCGGCCCGAGCCGCATTATCAGCGCGGCGAACAAGGGCTTCAAAGGTTTCGTCCTGCCCCTGGCTCAGAAAGAGGTTGACCCGGGTAGTGTATGCATGCGCCACTTTGGGCGCAATCCCAGCTTCAGCCAACCAAACCCCACCGCTCAGCGCCACCGACAGCCCTAGGCCCAAAGGCGCGATCGCAGCCCGTGCCCAGTGTGCAGAACTCGATCTACCCTTATTGGCCTTATTGGTCATAACAATCTCCGTGGCGGCTTCCCCAAACTGCTTCACAGGATAGCTCAGCTTGAGCATTTAGCACGATGAAAAGTGTAGATTCAGTGGGTTGTTTGGGTTGCCCTGTGCTATTGTCTGGGCATCTTAGTGGGACAGACGAGCATCACCGACTGTAGCTATGAACTATTGGGCTATTCTCACAGGCATTGATCACTATCAAAACTTGCCTTCCTTAAAGTATGCCCAGCAAGATGCAGTGGCCCTGCGGCAGTTTTTGCACCAAACTGGGGGATTTACCTCAGAGCGGTGCCTGCTGTTTGGGGATGCCGCACCGCAGCAGCCCTCTATTCCCCTACAGCCTGCCTACAGCCAGACCTGGCGCGATCGCCTGGCCCATATTTGCCAGCAGCAGGTTCAGCCTGAGGATGTGCTGTGGATTTTTTTTAGCGGCTATGGCATTCAGTTTGAAGGGCAGGACTATCTGGTTCCGGTAGATGGGGATCCCAATCAGCTTAGCGAGACAGGAATTTCTGTGGCTTGGCTCTACCGTCAGCTTAAGCTCTCGCCCACTGAAAATATTGTGGTGATGCTGGATGTCAATCGAGGTCTGGCGGACACCGACTACCCGCCCATTGGCAGCCAAATTAATGAACTGGCCAAGGATTTTGCTATTGCCACTTTAATGGCCGGGCAATCGACTGAGCCCACCCATGAAACCCTGGCCCTGCAGCAGGGATTATTCGCCGCTGGAGTATTGGAAGCTTTGCAGCACAAAGGATGTGTCACCCTAGGCCAAATTGCTGACTACGTAGGCGATCGCCTGCCTGAGCTATGCCGGCACTACTGCCGACCGCTGCAGCATCCCTTGGAGCTAATCCCGCGCGATCGCCAGTTTTTAATGCTGGTTTCGCCCGCATCTGTGACCCGTTTGCCAGTCGCCGACAATCGGCCACCTGTAGCGTCAGCGACGACTTTAGCCGATTCAGGCTTAGATACGCTGGTCGTGTCTAAGCCTAAATTTGACGCTCAACCCGCAGATATAGCGTCAGCGATCGCCCCCCAAGAGACAGAGACTCAGGCCCCAACCAAAGTTATCCCAAACAGTGCTCCAGCACCCGGCATCCGTTGGGACGTGCTGGTGGCAGGGCTAGGATTGGGCTTATTGATTAGCTGGTTGGGAATAAATCGGTTTTTCACCTGGCCCGACTTTGAGCTAAGTCGCTTCGTAGAAGAACTCTTTGCAGGAGGGACTACCGACTCGCAAGTCGATTCAGATTCGGCCGATTCTCCTGATCGGACAGCTGGTGATTCGACAAGTCCAGAGGCATCTTCAACAGCCCCTGCCGATTCATCTGCTGAGAGCAATACCCTTGAAGAGTCTGCACCCCGCACAGGCTCTAGTACCGATTCCGTTGATGCCATGCGGCCCACCCCCGACAATTTGCAGGGCGAGGCCACAGATGAAACAGCGATCGCGTCTGATCCCGCCACCAGCAGCTATCCTCTATTTGCCCGTCCCGTTAGCCCAATGGCAACTGAGGCTCCCCTGGCCCTTGGCATGGCTCAAGCAGCCGTCAATGACGGTCGCTTTGCAGATGCCCTAACCTGGCTTAACCAAGTCCCGTTCGAGGCTCAAACCGTTGACTATCAGAGACTGTCCGATCAGGTGGAACAGCAGCTCTACGAGCAAACAGTAAATAATCAGGCCGTTTTAGCAGCGGCCCAAGCCCAGGCCAGCAGCGATCAAGTTGCCGGGCTAAACCAAGCCATTTTCCAAGCCCAGCAGATTCGCCCTGGCGAAGCGGGCTATAACCAAGCGCAAAAAACAATCTACGACTGGAGCCGTCAGATTTTAGCCCTGGCTGAAGCTGCAGCCGCCCAGGGAGAATTGGGGAACGCCATCGCGATCGCCGATTTTGTGCCCCGAGTTCAATCAACAGTCTATGCCCAAGCCCAGGCCCAGGCCATGAGTTGGCAACAGCGCTTAGCCTATCGTCAAATCATTGAGCAAGCTCAAGGCTCGGTGCAGACGGGGCAAGCGGAATCCTTACAGCAGGCAATTGTACAAGTGCAGGCCATTCCTCAAGGTAGCCCTGAATTTGAGCAGGCGCGATCGCGGATAGAGCAGTGGAGCGAGCAGATTTTAGCGATCGCCCAAGCCCAAGCCGCCCAGGGTGAACTGCAGGCCGCCATTGAAACGGCGCAGCTCATTCCAGATAATGCCGCGATCGCCGCCCGGGCCCAGGCGCTAATCCAGCAGTGGCGATCGCAATAAGACAATATTTTTTGGGGCGCTGCCGGGTTTGGGGCCAATCTCTCACCAACAGACCACCCCTTCCGCGAGGTCCAGGACGGCGGTTCGTCCTGGTCGATGGGGTCTGGGGAAAGCGAAATTTCCCCAGGCACTCCCTAACAACGAAGACCCAACCGCCGTCTTACCCCAGCCTTCGCCTTACCCCAGTTCTCTGTCTCGGAGCTACACATGTTGAAAGTAGGGGGAGTAGGAGGTGTCTGACTCGCAGCTTCGTCCTAATCATCTCCTATTAATCAGACTCGCCGCCAAACTGAGCCTTAAGTTCCGCAATACGCTCATCATCCAGCTTTTGAAATAGAGGCGGCGGCACATCAAAAGCACGCTCCGGCTGCAGCCGGCTCAAGTCTACAGCTTCCGCAAAAGGCGTATTGCGCTCAGCGTCGCTGAGGTGCAGCGCATCAAACAGCTTTTCAGCTGTAAAAGGTATAAACGGCGCAGCGGCGATCCCATACAGCCGGATCAAATTAATGCAGGTGCGAATTACCAAAGCCGCCTCTGCCTTGTCCTGCTTAAATAGCGCCCACGGTGCCCGCACATCAATATACTGATTTCCCGCCGTCCATAGGGCGCATAAGGCTTCAGCAGCTTTACGAAACTCCAGCTTGTGTAGATGGCCGCTAAGGGTACCCATCAGAGTTTTGCAGGTGGCCTGTAGCTCGGCTTCAGCCTCCCCAGGCTCCCCCCCCGCTGGAATTTTGCCATCAAAGCGAGAGTTGGCGAATTTTAGAATGCGGTTTACAAAATTGCCCAAGTTGTCCGCCAGATCTTTATTCACCTTAATTTGCAGCTGCTCCCAGGTGAACGCCGAATCCGACGACTCCGGCGACGAGGCCACCAGCATATAGCGCCAGTAGTCTGCCGGCAGCACTGCCAGCGCCTGATCTAAAAACACGCCCCGTTTAGAGCTGGTAGAAAACTTGCCGCCGTAGTAGTTTAGCCAGTTAAACCCTTTGATATAGTCTGCCATTTTCCACGGCTCCTGCGTGCCCAAAATCATGGCGGGCCACATAATCGTGTGGAAAGGCAAATTATCCTTTGCCATAAACTGCACATAGCGAATGTCCTGGCTGGGCTGCCACCAGTCCAGCCAATTGCTGCCCGTTTGAGTTCCCCACGCTTTGGTGGCGGCTACATAGCCAATAGGCGCATCAAACCAGACGTAAAACACCTTATTTTCAAAGCCGTCCCGCGGAACCGGAACGCCCCAGCTTAAATCGCGGGTGATACCCCGACTCTGTAGCCCTTCATTGAGCCACTTCATCGCAATGGATTTGGTCAGCGTAGGCCAGTGATCTTGCTGCTCTACCCAGGCGCGGACGGCGTCGCTGAGCTTGTCTAAGCGCAAAAACAAGTGCTTGCTGGAGCGAACCTCAACGCGATCGCTGCCGGAAACCGCCGAGCGGGGATTAATCAAATCCGTTGGATTCAGCACCGAGGTACAGTTTTCGCACTGGTCGCCCCGAGCTTTTTCGTAGTGACAGTGCGGGCAGGTGCCCACCACGTAGCGATCGGGCAAAAATCGCTGATCATCGATGGAGTAAATCAGGCTGATCTCCCGCTCTTCTATAAAGCCGTTTTCGTCTAGCTTTTGGTAAAAGTGCTGGGTCAACGCCTGGTTTTCTTCAGAAGATGTCCGCCCAAAATAATCAAAAGACAGCCCAAAGCGGCCGTAGACATCAGCCTGGCGCCCGTACTGTTGTTTACAGTAGTCTGCCACACTCATCTGTTCTTCCAGAGCGGCAAGCTCCGCCGGAGTGCCGTGCTCATCGGTACCGCAGATATAGAGCACCTCTTCTCCCTGCTGCCGCAGAAACCGGGCATACACATCGGCAGGCAGCATCGATCCCACCAGGTTGCCTAGATGCTTAATACCGTTGATGTAGGGCAGGGCACTGGTGATGAGATACCGCATGGTTCACTATTTTCGGAGCAATGAAACAGGGCCGGATGGCGGGCAATCGCAGCGGGCCGGACAGTCTTGGATGTTCATTCAGCATACCGTTTCATCGCGGGGCTGTCAGATTCTCTGCTCAGTGATGCACTTTCCCCACCCGCAGATGCAGCGGCCAGCAAATCGATCGGGTGTCCGGCTTACCCCAGGCTTCAGCAAACGCCGTGTGCATCGACTCTAGAGGATTTTGACCCTGCTGGGCAATATATCGTTGAGTCGCCGACCAGGTGTTTAGATAGCCGAGCAAATGGTCGAGACTCCATTGCGTCGTCATCGTAAAATTGGGCGTCTCAATTTCTTCAAACGGGAAGTCAATGGTTTGGTAATAAGCCTCAATTAATCGTCGCTCCGGCGGCCAGTACTCTCCCAGTACGGCATCGTAGTAGTGATATACCAAAGCATCTAACTCAGGACTGGTCCGGATCAGTTGATAACACCACACCGCTAAAATCCCGTTAGCCTTCAGGACCCGATTAGCTTCTAAATAAAATTTGGTGCGATCAAACCAGTGCAGAGCTTGGGCGACGGTAATTAGGTCACAACTGCGATCGCCCAGACCGCTATTGGCGGCCGGAGAAACTCGATAGGTCACGCGAGGATGGGGAGCCGCCTGCTGAATTTGCGCTTCACTAGCGTCGGTGGCTACTACCCGACGAAAGCACTGGGTCAGGCTCAGTGCTGCCTGCCCGTTTCCTGTGGCACAGTCCCATGCCTGCTGCTGATCGCCGCAGAGAGAGGCCAGGTAAATAAACAGAGCGTCCGGGTAGCGCGGGCGATATTGAGAATATGCCGGAGAGTGATTAGAAAAATGATCTTGAAAAGTCATAGACCCATTAACAGAGCCGCAGAAAATGATGTGAGTGCAGCCTATTGGGTCAGTATAGACTCTGTACTCAGCAGCACTAGCGCTCTGTCGCAATGATTCGAGTTTTCGTTTACGGCACCTTAAAACCTGGAGAAGCCAACTTTTTGAGTGTTTGCGGCGGCTATGCCATAGCTCACACGCCGGCGATGATTCGAGGCTGCCTTTATCATCTGCCCCTAGGCTACCCTGCAGTTACAGAGGGCAAAGACTGGGTGCAGGGAGTGTTGCTGAGCTTTTACTCAGCCCAACTGCTGGCGGCGTTGGACGAATTAGAGGACTATTACAGCGATCGCCTGCCACAGGCCAACGAGTATCAGCGCCAGCTTCGGCCAGCTTTTACCCCCAATCACCAGCCGCTAGGCAAGGCATGGGTTTACCTCATGCTGCCCGAACAGGTTCAGCAATTTCGAGGCGAATACCGACCTAGCGGATTTTGGAGCAGTTCCGAATAAAGACTTGACCGCTAAATGATGACAGCCCCTAGTACGCAGTTGATGTAGCCGCTTTAGGAATTTCAATCACAGGCTGATCCAAAGCGACCTCTAAGGCAGGACTATCACCAGTATCGCTGGGCTGAAACTGCGCAAACTGTAAACCACCTGGGCGATCGCCAAAGAATCCAGACATTGTGCCCAAACAAAATACCGCCACGGTTCCGGCCCCTGCCATCACGGCTAAACGGAACCGCTGTCTCACTCGGCAAATAATCTGATCAACGGTGGTATCGAGGCAGCGCTCGTGGGTTGGTGCAGGCAGCCGCTGCAGACCGCGCCTTAGACCCAGTAAGCGCTGATACAAACACTGAGTGTTGAGATCTGTTTCCAGCCAGCCATTGACCTGTCGCCGCTCGTCGGAGGTGACCTCGCCATCGAGGTAGGCGCTCAACAGCTCAAAGCGATCGCGTTTGGTTACATCTAGCTCTTCGTCCGTCACTGGCGCGGGCTGAGTGCAGATGTCCGAAACC
>JBCDFX010000105.1:0-10869 GCA_039177155.1 Cyanobacteria bacterium P01_H01_bin.119 | reverse complement strand
CGCCGATAGAAGCAGTCCTTCCGGAGCAGCGGCAACGATAGCCGCCAAGGGTAGGGTAAAGGGACGGAGTCGTCGGCTCTGCCAACTGGTTAGCCCAGCTAAAAGTCTAAGCTGACCTCGGCGAGATGGATTCTGGGCTGATGGTTGCTCCGGTGGTAACTCCGGCGGCTCAAGGTGAGCGATGCCGACGCTGTCAGAGAACTGCGCTCCCCTAGCCTGCGATGACCACGGCTTGTCGTGAGAGGTGAGCCCACCTAACTGAGGGGGCTGGAGTTCTGTCATCCCCGTGACCTGCATGGGGGGCTGAACCTGTTTACTCAAGGTTGACGTTGACGTGGCATCCAGCGTTAGACTGCCGTGAACGCTAAAGCGCACTTTGCTGTTGATATAGCGGAAGACGATCTGAACTACCCGACAGATTCGATGGCTATCTGCCGTCAACACAGCCACTGGCACGGCGCGGGCAATCAACATCAAATTGCCCTGATTAATAAAAGGCAGCAGCTCATTATTTAGCGCTGTGGCCAGAGCTACTACAGCCAGTTTTTGAGGAGCATCAGAGCCGCTGCTCAAGGTTTGAATCAGTTGGCGATCGCGATCGCGCAGCCGTCGGTGCCGCCGGGAGATAGCAAATTTTTCTCCCGAGACACCTTTCCAGTAGCCTGGGCGACGCAGCAGAGCGTGGTCATCAGCGCCTAAGCTAGCCTGCATCACCCAGGGCTCTGCCACAATGGCCGAAGATTGCACCCAGCAAACCTTGGCTCCTTTCTGCAAAGCGCTAAGCACAGCGGCATAGGCGCTAGGAGAGGCCCCAACTACTAGCATCTGACAGCGCAGCGTTTCGCCAGATGTCGGCTGAGTAAAGGCGGCGTTTTCCAACAGGCCATGATGCTGCTGAATTTGCATGGACGATTCCATCGGTGGAACGATGCCGTGCATTGTATCGCTTTTGGGCCAAATCGTTTGAGCCAAATCGTTTGGATTAGTTCAGGTTAAGAGATCGGCTGTCCTTCATCCAGCCAGAAAACGCTGGGTATAAGTCCGGTAGAATAGCGAGACTGCCAAATTGAATCCATGACTCAGTTCAGCACCGCTCTTACTCTATTCTTAAGCCTCTTAGTAGAGGCAATTCCCTTTTTGCTGCTGGGGGTTATCTTCTCCAGCGTGCTGCTGCTGTTTGTCGATGAGCGTAAGCTGATTGCTGCTATTCCCAAGCATCCTTTGCTAGGGGCGTTAGCCGGTAGCCTAGTGGGATTTTTGTTCCCGGTGTGCGAATGCGGCAATGTGCCCGTGGCCCGCCGCTTGATTACTCAGGGCGCGCCAGCATCGGTGGCCATTGGCTTTTTGCTGGCCGCGCCGACCATCAACCCCATCGTGATCTGGGCCACGTGGCTGGCCTTTCGGGACCAGCCAGAGATTGTAGTGCTGCGGTTTGTATTTTCCCTGGCGATCGCAACCGTAATTGGCTGGGTATTTAGCGCTCAGACAGATATGCGTCCTCTGCTGCAGCCGGCGGTTACCCGACTAATGCCCAACCTAAAGGCGGTCGATAAAACGGTGCCTGCCCTGCTGCAGTCCGGCACGTTTTTGATGCAGGGGGGAGGTCAAAAGCTCCAGCTCGATGCCCCCAGCACAATGGCGCTGATCGACGATGATGTCAGAAGCAAGCCCTGGCCCATTAAACTCAGGCTGATGCTAGACAATATCGTGCAGGAATTTCGGGAGCTGGGCGCTGTGCTGGTGATTGGCAGCGCGATCGCGGCGCTAGTGCAGGTGGCGGTGCCCCGCGAAATTGTGCTGAGTTTGGGCCAAGGACCCATCACCTCTATCCTGGCAATGATGACCCTAGCCTGGGTTGTATCAATTTGCTCCACAGTGGACGGCTTTTTTGTGCTGTCCTTTGCTTCTACCTTTACCGGCGGAGCGCTGCTGGCATTTTTGGTCTTTGGGCCAATGATTGATTTGAAAAATATCAGCCTGCTGCTAACCGTTTTTCGCACCCGTGCAATTATTTATTTGTTTTTGCTGGCGGCTCAGCTCACCTTTCTGCTGACGCTGCTGGTGAATTTTTATCTAGGCTAATCCCGCACGTTACAGCTTTGGTCAGATTGCTCACGGCACCTGATATCAGTGGAGTGTTTGGACATGATAGCAATCTGACTAGCGGCCCCGTCCCAATCGTCCGTTTGGCAGCCACATGCGGGTTTCCACATATACGCTTCAACTAGCATTAAATTGCGTATATTTTGCGTATACCTGGCGATGCAATGCCAAAATTTAGACCTTGAGCTGGATAAACTCAGAGTGTAATTTTTGGCGTCTGCGTGGTCTAAACGCAATGAAATTATCTGAACTGATTTTTGCTCCCGTTGATGCACTTCCCGTTCAGCCAGATCAATCAGCTGCATCTGGCTGCTCCGATCTAGTCGCGTGCAATTTTGAAGTCAAACTGCCCCACGGCAAACTTAGCGGTCAATTTACTTACAGCCCGACCTCGCTAACAGGCGTTGGCTACGAAGTCCTGACCCTTGCCGACAATCTTCAATGGGTTCATATTGCTGACCACCGCAGGGGGCATAACGGCGCAAACTATACCGAAGTCGATGATTTGCTGTATCCAACAACGCCCTACATTACCTTTGAGCAAGGTCAGCTCTTGGGGCTTCAGTTTGTCTTTGAGCAGTTCGCTATTTTAGAAACAGATTTTGTTGAAGTGGCAGCAGATCCGGCCCAAACCCGACAAGAATATCTACAGGCTGTCACCTATTTCGAGTAACCCTGCCACAGTAAAGCGATTGCTCCGACCACCGCAGTGCGGTGTCCGTTTTGCCAAACGCCGACTCGGCCACCCCAATCGAGCAGATTTACATTAAGCATTTACCCTGAATGGCAGAATCCAATAGGGTAATTGGGTGAAACAGCGGTATAGATTTTCCCTGCTCGGCCATATGTTTTTGAATCTGCAAAGAACAGCCAGGATTAGCCGATGCGATCGCCATTGCGCCGGTCATCAGCAAATTTCTAACCTTCATCTGGCCTAGTTCTTCGGCAACTTGAGGCTGAAGCATATTGTAAATGCCGGCGCTACCGCAGCACAGCGCAGCATCTATCGGTTCGCGCAATTGGATTCCAGGGATTTGGGCTAGCAACTGTCGCGGTTGGGCGCTGATTTTTTGACCATGAATCAGGTGGCAAGCATCTTGATAAACCAGGGTTAAGGGCTTATGACTAACAGGATGGAGTTCACAAGTTAGCTCCACGGCCGCTAAGAACTCCTGCACATCTCGCACCTGGGCAGAAAACGCCTTTGCCCGATCTCGATAGGCCGGGTCGTGGCGCAAAATATGGCCGTATTCCTTCAGCGTGTGGCCACAACCCGCCGCATTAATAACGATGTAGTCAACATTTTGATCGGCAAAGCTGTCGATCATCTGTCGGGCCAAAGCTGAGGCCTGGGCCTCTTCTCCCTGATGCTCTGGCAGGGCCGAACAACAACCTTGGCTCTTGGGAATCACCACTTCACATCCATTGGCCGACAGCACCCGGGCGGTAGCCTCATTCACTCCGGAGAAAAAAACGCGCTGCACGCAGCCCAAAACCATGCCCACCCGGTAGCGCTGTTTGCCCTGGGCCGGCACCACCTCTGGCAGGTTGTCCTGAAAACACTGAGGCGTCACCCGCGGCAGCAAAGATTCCATCGCCGCCAAATTGGGGGAGAGTCGCTTGAGCAGGCCCGACCATTGAATGAGCTTAGTCAACCCCAGGGTTTGATAAATTGCCAGCGCCGGCAGCAGCAGCCGAATCCGGTCAGGGTAAGGAAATAGAGAGAAAATTAACGATCGCAGGGCGATTTCCGGCCAGCTGCGGCGGTGATTGCGCTTAACCTGAGGACGGGTGGCGGCAATCAACTGGTCGTACTTGACGCCCGAAGGACAGGCCGTTGTGCACGCCAAGCAGCCCAGGCAAGAGTCAAAGTGAGACACAGCGGCGGGCGATAGGGGAGCTTCCCCCTTGTTGATGGCATCCATCAAATAGATGCGGCCCCGTGGAGAATCGGTTTCCTTGCCAATCACCCGGTAGCTTGGGCAGGTTGTGAGGCAAAAACCGCAGTGGACGCAGGCATCGATTAGGCTGGGATCCGGCGGCTCATGGGCGTCAAATCCGTCAGTAATATTAGAGGCCAAGCTGGTATCCAGCTTTAGGGGCGACTTGACAACCTTAGAACTCTCAGAAGTTTGCATAGCCAGCGATCGCGTACAAATCGGCCAGTAAGTTCAATTCCAAACCATACCTTTAGCTTATCGCGGCGAATTGCGAAATTTCTTCCTCCTACCCTGTGGAATCTCCAAGTATTTACTTATAGTTGAGTCAATGAATGGTTGAGCTAGCCCCCGACTAAGTTTCCGAAAGGTTGTTCATTAAGACTCCAGATATGAGCCCCACTAACGCTGCGATCGCCTCCCAAATTATGACCCGGAAGCGCTACGCCATTACCGAACTCAATGCCTTTGCGCGATCGCCCTTTGCAGGAGTCTGGCCCCACCTCGATAAACAGACGATCGTGAGTGAAATGCGATCGCGGCTGCACAATCCGTTTAAGGTAGACCAAGGGCAGCAGCCCTTCTGCGGCCCGGCTTCGGTTTTGTTTGAGCTCATTCGTAAACAGCCCCTGCGCTACGTCCAGATCTGTCGCAAGCTGTTTGAGATGGGCGGCTTTCAGGCCAAAAACCAGTGGATTCAAACCTCAGAAGCCCTACGCCAGGCCAGCAAAGGAAATTTGCGTATGGGCCAGGCCGATTGGATGGTGCTCTCGGCGCTGCGAGAATCCGAAAATCGCATTTTTAGGGTCGAACCCGATGCCCCGGAAATTATGCGTAACCTAGCCGGAATGACCAAATCTTGGGAAATGAAAGGCTGGGTAAAAGAGATTCTGGGCTACGAAAGCGTTACCTACCGGCACACTTACCTGCTGGGCGATTTATCAGCCATGCGTCAGGCCCAGGCAGCCATTGACACAGGCGGTGTCGCCTTTGCGCTGATTACTGCCGAAGGCATGCTAAACGACAGCCCTAAAACGGGCCTAGCTGTGCCCAACCATTGGGTCGTCCTGCTAGATAATATCGACATTACCAAGGGGACGTTTGGCCGTCACGACAGCGGTCATATTAGCTTTGATATTTACACCTGGGCCCAAAAGCGGCATATCGATATGGCTGAAGGCCCCTTTGAGAACAGTCTCTGGGGCATCGTCATGGGTCAGCAATTAAGCTAAGAGGACAACGCTCCATGACGGATGGAGAACTAAGAGCTTTAGTTGTCAGCAGCGCGGGCTATTCAGGGAAATGCCAACGCAATTGCTGAGCTGCGAGACGGCATCGCTCAGCAAGGCAACCAGATAATGCAGGGCATCTCTGAAGTTGTGGCTATGGTTGGCGAGCTGGCAATACAACAGCACAACTATAGGCGATCGCCCATTTATTTATAGCTAAACCAGAGAAGATTCTGGTGTTGGCGATGTCACTTCCTCAAAATGAACAACGTCTTGCCGAGGATTAGCATAGGAAACCCGCACTGGAAATCTCTCACCTAGAGTCACTGCCCGGTTAAAGCGCATCGGCAATTCTAGACCTAAGTCTTCCAAAATAATTAGGCCAAGTCCTTCGTGCTCTCGCAGCCAGCGCAGCAGCATTGCAGGCCAGGTGACGTCGGACTGTCGCCTAAGATACTCCAAAGACCAGTAGCGCTTGGTCTGTCGCTCTACCAAGGTGGCTTCGTAAGCGGCTGACGTTACGCCCTGGGTCAGCTCAATCATTTCACTAGAGGAAAAGGGAGCCGGATCGCCCCGTAGATGAGCCTTAAGCTGAAAGTGGGCTAGCAGATCGGTGTAGCGGCGAATGGGAGAGGTCACCTGACTGTAGCGCTCTAATCCTAAGGTGGCGTGACGAGCCGGGCTAACCCCCATTTCGCTGCGGGGCATACAGCCGCGGATGGCGCAGTCCCTGACCCAACCGCCGGGTAGCTGCATTAGCTCGCCCTCCGTGGGTAGCTCTGGCTGGGGCTGGCTGCGAAACGGAATAGCAAGCTGATTGGCCTCGCCGTAGCGAGCCGCTACCTCCCCGGTCAAAATCATCATTTCTGCCACCATCTGCCGGGACGGGGAAGCATCTAACATTTCAATTTCAATCCGGTCGTCATCGGTGACGGTAATAGACGATTCGGGCATATGAATACTGATTGCGCCCTGGGTTGATCGCCAGGACTTACGCTGTTCGGCAGAATGAGCGATCGCGGCGATCTCTGGCTCCGTTTGCAGCCCAAGCTGCAACATTTCGTCAGCGTCGCCGTAGGTGAGGCGGTAAGTCGGACGGATTAGGCTAGGGCGAATAGTGTACTCACCGATGCCGCCCGATTCATCCAAAATCACGCCGAAGCTGAGGGCACAGCAGGTTTGACCCTGCACTAAGCTCATTGGGCCCGTAGCCAGCTCGGTAGGAAACATGGGAATGCTGCCCGTTGGCAGATACACCGTGGTGCAACGACGACGGGCAGAGAGATCTAGTGAATCGCCGGGATGGAGCCAGCGAGTAGGATCGGCAATATGAATCCACAGTCGCTGACGACCATCGCCCAAGATTTCTAGGCTCAATCCATCGTCAATTTCCCGCGTGCTTTCATCGTCAATGGTGTAGACCTTGAGATGGGTCAGGTCTAGCCGTTCAGGGTCGGGATCGGGGGGTGGATTGTGCAAATAGTTTTGCACCATGGAGAGCACCGACTCAGGGAACTGGGTGGGAATCTGCCGCTTGCGCAGAAACAAATTCTCGTGGGCTGACCACAGCCGCAAATCAACTAAAAGCTGAAACGCTGCATTGGCTGTTGTTTCACGCCCCAAGGCGACTAGAATCTCATCGGACAGATGGCGCTGACTGGCCTCATCCCCAAAGATTGCCAAACGCTCCAGCGCCTCTAGCCAGGGGCGATCGCATTTATCCCATTCTAACGAGTTCCCCTCGAGGGTCTGTTCAATCCGAGTTAAAAAGCCCTGCCACTGCTGCTGGCGTTCTGCCTGCCGGGAGAGCTGATGCTGAATTTCTTCAACCTGTACAGCGGAGCGGGGCTCGTAGCGATCGCCCTTCTGCTTAAAGTAAATCTTATCTTCTGACAGCAGCCGATGGGCCGCGTAGCATACCGCTGGCGATTGATCGGAATATAGCAGTTGGGCCAAGGACTGAGGCTCGGCGGTTTCGCCCTCTGTCTGTAAAAGTTCCCAAGCAATCTCCAGATTCTCGGCCTCAAGATAGGGCTCGGCCGCCGTTAAGAGCTGAGAAATATCGTCCGGCCCATAGCCGGTTCCCGGCACTTGATAGGTCACCTGACGGGGATGAACAGTGTGAGAGTGCCCCTGGGCATCCACCATCAGCCAGTTTTTCTTTCCCTCAGGGCGATCAACAACGGCTAGCCGAGGGGCACCGTGAAGCTTAACTTCAACCAGTTGACCTTTTTCCACTCAGCCTGCCCTCCCCAACGCTGCGGCTCACTTTATTGTTCAGCGAATTTGTGCCCCTGTCACCCTAGCAGGTCTGGGTTGGCAGCGGAGCGCTATCCTTCGCGATTGATGTAGGGCAGGAGGGCGATTGCTCGGGCTCGCTTAATGGCGGTGGTCAAATCGCGCTGCTGCTTGGCCGTTAGCCCAGTGATGCGGCGCGGCAAAATCTTACCGCGCTCGGTAATAAACTTGCGCAGCAGATCAACATCTTTATAGTCGATTTTTTCATCTGGCTTGATGGGGGAAACCCGACGGCGGAAGTAGGCCATAACTCTTTTTAGGTCTTTCTCTATCTATTTGGTTTCTTTATGAACGGTGTGCCGATTGCAGTTGGGGCAAAACTTTTTGATTTCCAGCCGCCCCGTTGTATTACGGCGATTTTTTGTGGAGGTGTAGCGAGAGACGCCGGGCGATCGCTTATCAGGATTGCTCCGGCATTCGGTACATTCAAGGGTGATGATGATTCGGACGCCTTTGGCCATGGTTAACAGCGGGTGATTAGCAGCAGTTAGTAATTCAGCGGTCGGTGATTAAAGTGGTCGGTGATTAAAGCAGTCAGTGATTAACAGCAGTCAGTGACTGGCAGAAACTGGTGACTAGCATCAGTTGGCTAATAGCAATTTGCCCAAAGGCAAAATATTAGACACAAATAATCATTATTCCACATCTTTACCCAGCTCAACAAACCATTTTCTGATCTGGATCCACCAGTTGGGAAATTTTCGATCTAACCCGTAGCCGCGCCGACTTTTGACCACCACAGTGCGGGAAATCCGGTCGTGAAACGCCTGCTGTTTATCGCGATCTAGCCCTGCAATGGCGCAGTCTGCAATCAGAGGCAGCGTTAGCACTATAGATCCCCCCCCTGTGGGAATCAGTTGGACCATGCCATAGGCTGCGATCGCCGCTGCCAGCCCTACAATACCCTCGCGTTTGGCAACCTTTAGCGCACTGGGCGAGCGGCCCTTAGCGACTTCAGCTAGTCTTAAATTAAAACTCCAGCGGCCCAAACTCTGCCCCTGATAGGCATGTACCACGGCAATTCGCAGCCCGGCCCAAACCACCGCGAACAAAATAAAAAAGCCCAAGAATCCACCGCCGACTAACGTGCCCGCAATCCAGGCGGGCAGGCAATCTACCATCAGCGCACCCATGCGCCGCCAGAGAGGAGCGGTTGGATAGCGAGTCGGTGAGTCCCGGGTCATGGGGACTGCTTTTGCTCAACGCCAAACCCAACCAGCAGCATGGTTTCTAGCGGCTGGCCGTCTGCGGGACGCTGGTAGTTGTAGATGCGGCGGATGCGTAAATTGGGGTTGATCAGAGTAATGGAATCGACCGAGACAATTTGGGTGTAGCGGGTGGTCATCAGCAGCTCTCGGGTTTGGCTGTCGTAGCGAAAGTCAGACACAATAGGGCGATCTTCTTCATAGGCGCGATCGCGTAAATAGTCGCCCGTTAAGATTTGCCCCTGCTGGGTTTGGGGCACAAACACTGTGCGCAGCTCCTGGGATACTACTTCTCCGGTTTCTGAAACCGTGTGAAATTTTAGGCGAAATCCCGGCAGGGGCTCTAAATCGCCAGGTTCGGCATATTGATTATCCGCCAGCACTTTGCGCTTTAGATCGGGAGAAATCGGAGCAACTTCAAAATCGGTGTGCGATCGCTCTACTCGCTGCTGAGTCAGATAGTGGTAAGTTCGCTCAAACGCCCACCGACCGATGCAGCAGTCAAAAAAGCTATGCAGCGGGGCAATCCGCAACTGCCTTAAGTCCGGAAAATCCTTGCTTGAAGGACCAGCCAATTGGTCAGTCGATTTGGTAGACTCAGAAACCTCAGAGCGAGACACCATACCGTCGTTCTCTCGATAATCAGCAAATTTTAGGCATTTTTAGCTCAAAATCTTGAGCCAAACACCACCCTAAAAATAAATGGAAGAAGTATAGACCTTGGCAGTCTTAACCTCAGGACTGCGGCAAACTTCATTTCGATTCTAAAGGAATCTATTCACTGGAGATAGCGCGCCGCCCAAGGATAGATCCAAATGGGTGATGGCGATTACCAAAGGATGGTTTATTATTAAGAAAATTTACAACTCGGCAAATATAGATTGACTAAAGGGTTTTGTTACCCATCTTCTTGAAGTGAGGCTTTGTACTATGACACTTGCTGCCAATGCGGTTCAACTTTCAACTGAAGCTTTAGTGGAATCGTTCTTTCGAGATACTGAGGGAGACTGGCGCTCAGAGCGTCGCTACTACACCCTTAAGAGCGGCGATATTCAGGAAGTTGTCAGCCTAGTCAGCATCAAATTTTTAGCCCGGGGCAGCGACTTGCTGATTGATCTGGCCCAGCGCCACGATATGGCTGATTTAGAGAGCTTAGTCTGCGGGGCTCAAGTCACCTGGGAGAGTCAGTATCCCAACAGTGAGCGCAGAAAGCCTGTTACCGGCTCTACTGTATTTGGCGTTAAGGCAGAGACGCTATATCGCGATCGCGGCTTTGCAACGTCCAAGCCCGTTACGGCAACTTGCGCCTTTCGCGACTCTCGAACAATGACGCTGTTTACAGACTACAACAACAGCTCCTTTGAAGAAGAACTCAAACTAATCAGTCATCAGTACCGCACCCGACAAACCATTATTAAGCGCGCTGGCGAAGAGCAGATGATTGGCCAGTATTTAGAAAAGCGCCTGTAGTGCCAAAGAGCGCCAGAGCGCGAACTAGATATATTTGAATATATGTCGTTGGTCAGATTGCTGACCAACGACATATCGCTGGCATGGTTGATATAGAATCCACTTGACTCGCAACCTGACCCGCCTTTGAGCTGATTGCTTTAGCGCTCTAGGCGGCGGCGAGCCTCGCCAGTCCACGCATCAGTAGCCGGATTAGTGGGCTCTGCCGTTTGCAGACAGTCTTGCCAGAGCGGCAGCGCCGCTTCTACGGATGTTTGCACTTCGGTCGCTTGGGCCAGCAGGCAGTAGGTTGTGCCGCGCAGTTGTTGCTGTTCATCGGTTCCTTGGGTTAGCCATTCATCTTGAAGGGCCAGGGAATCTCGCAAATTCTCTTCGGCTTCTAGGGGCCATCCCTGATTTAGCCTGGCCCAGCCCAAATTTGTCAGCAGTTCGGCTTCTACGGCTGGAGTATCTGCACTGATTTCTGCATCTGGAAGACTCAGCGCGGTATTCAGCAGCGCCGCCGCCCCGTCATAGTTTTGATCCCGTAAATACAGTCTCGCTAAGCCATTGTAGGCAGGTAGGTATCCGCCTTTAAGGGCAATGTGATATTGCTCTTCGGCTTCTGTTCTTCTCTGAAAAGATTCT
>JBCDFX010000104.1:0-10909 GCA_039177155.1 Cyanobacteria bacterium P01_H01_bin.119 | reverse complement strand
TGGATGACTTGGGGGCCGCGATCGCCCATTGACCTTCGCCTTCTTGGCAGGTTTCGCTATCCTGCCGCGCCCCGTCCATCAAAATCCCAACGCAGTTAGCCTCATCCATCCACTGGTTAAAGCTGCCCTCGCTTTTGCCCAGGGGCGGCACATAGTCGTAAAAGGGGCTGCCGTCGTCGCGCTGCTGCACGTCTGGCGATTTGTTGGCGTTGGTGAACCAGTTGACCAGGTTTTGCCAGCTCACCATCAGGCTCAGGGTCAGGGGCTGATCTGTAAGGTTGTGGAGCGTCCACTCAAACACCGCCACGGGATAGCTGGCTTCTTGGTAATTGTCGGGCCAGATGGGCGAAAACTGCTCGCAGGTGATCTGTGCCTTGAATACGTTCTCGTAGGTGAACCAGCTTCGGGGATAGAGAGCAGCGTAGGTGCCTGTAGATTGTTCCTGGGTTGACGCGGGATACCAGTTCCAGCTTTTTAGGGTCCCGTCTAGGGGCGGTTCTGTGCTGAGAGCATAGGTTTGTACCGTGTCTCCCACCTGCTCAAACAGGCTAAACTGACAGCCGCCAAAGCTGTGCTCTGCGGACTGAAACACATGCTCGCCGCCGTCAATATGCCATAGGGTAAAGTCGCCTCGGGGCGATCGCCCAATACAGCCTGCGCCAAAACCGCCTAATGGGGCGCCGTGCCAGGGGCCATCGTCTACATTGCTGGCGTAGCGAACGACATAAGGGGCAGCCCAGCCGAAGCCGATGGGCCGGCTCCAGGCATAGCTGGGGATTTGAGGTGGGTTGGGGGAAGCAGCAGATTCAATCATCCCCCGATTTTATAGCAGCCCTGCCAGAAGTTTGGGCCGGGCTGCAAGTCACACTGCTTTTCCGCTGAGGATTCCAGCGCCACCGGGTGCGGTAAGCGATCTGACTCAAGCTACGGTTTCTGGCTCTCCGATTCAACCAGGCGCTGCATGGCTTGACGGGTGTGCTGCGTAAGCTGCTGCATCTGAACTTTGCGCGCCCCCGAGTAGTTTGCTGGATCAATCGGCTTGCCAATCACCACCCGCACCGACCGGTAGCGGGCAATTTGCTTCAACTGGTCTAAGTTTTGCACTCGCTCAATATCGGCCCGAATCGCCTCAGGAATTTGAATCGGCTCTAGGGTTTCTTCAATTGGCACTAGCACCACCGGAATCACCGGCACCTTGGCCTTCACCGCTAGTAGCGCAAACCCTCGGTGAAACGCCGCCAACGGCGCGGCAAAGTCATTGGCGAAAATATAGTCTTCCCCCTCTGGGAAAATGCCCAGCAGCCCGCCCTGGTGCAAAATATTCAAAGCTTGTTTGAGCGAGCTGGCGCTGGGGTTACCCGCCACATCCACCAGCACCGCCCCCGTTAGCCCAATTAGCCAATTCATCGGCGTCACTTTAGCCATATAGGCGGCGGCTATCCAAGCCACATAGCGGGGAATCGCAACGCTTAAAACAGAAGGATCAATATCGGAGCGGTGGTTGCTGACCAGAATAGCCCCTCCTGTGGACGGCAAATGCGCTAATCCCACCACCTCAATTTGGACTGAGCCTTTGACAAAGGGGGAAGCGATCGCCCGTGCCAAGTGATAGAAGAACCGCTGAGTTCTTAGCCCCATCGCCGCCTCCGCTGCCCACTGCGCCGCTTAGGTGATCGCCCTAAACTTAGCCTACGGAGATTGCGCCATTGGGATGTTTTAGTCTAATTACTGATTTCGATGATGCCTCGGGCTTGCCCCCGCTCTTGATTGCCATCGTTCCAAACGCCCGGTATTGGGCTGTAGGCCGGATCTAACGCAAAAGCGACATAGTCTTCGTCCCAGCCTTCTGGCGATTGGTTGTTGGGCTCTCCCGGCGCAAAGTTCTCAAACGTCAGGGACTCACCGGTGACCCAAACAAACTGCCCTTCCTGCTGCACATCGCTGAGGCCAATCCAGTAAGCAAAGGGTGGAGCTTGCCATTCCCCGGCCAGATATCCACCAGAATTCTGGTAGGAAAAATTCGTCACCAGCCACTGCTGTTCTGCCGCGTCGTTGATAACCACGAGATGTCCCCCCAGGGCTTCAGCCTGGGCTTGAGCCGCCTCCCAGGTGCCAACATCGCTGAGTAAATATTGGTGCCCGGTTTCAGGATGGGTGATGGCATCAGATAAATCCAGCGTCTCTTCTGCCTCAGATTGGCAGCCGGCATTTAAGATGGCGATCGCCCCTAAAATCGCAAGCGCTGCAGCCCTTATCCCCATTGATATCCCCCTGCCCTGTTTATACTTTTCCCTAAGTTTTTAGCCCTACAGCTTTGGTCAGATTGCGCGCTCTACCCATATTGCTAGCGTCGCTGGCGCAGCAGCAATCTGACTCACAGCCTTGTCCTAATCGTCCTTTTGGCTGCTCTATTCAACGTTCCCCACGTAAGAGCGATGACAACGCCCCAATAGGCGCTGCCTTAGCCCCGAGCCCAAAAGCCTGTCGGTTCTGCTTAAGTTTTGGGTGTTGCTCGCTCTCCCATAATGTGGGTTGCGGTAACCGCCCGGTCGTCTCCCATCATTATTAGAGAAAAGGCTAAATCTGCCAGTGATTCTAGGGTTTGGGCAGTTGGTGCCGGGTTGCGCCGAGCCAGCAAGGGCGTAGCTTGGGGATTTAACACCACAAAATCAGCTTCTTTGCCAAGGTCAAAGTTGCCTAAAACCGTGTCTAAGGCCAACGATCTGGCACCGCCTAAGGTTGCCAGAAACAGCGCTTTAAATGGAGATAGTTTTTGGTTGCGGAGCTGGGCGACCTTATAGGCTTCGTTTGCCGTTTGCAGTATGGAAAAGCTGGTGCCCGCGCCAATATCTGTTCCTAAGCCAACTTTGATCGGAGCCTTTGGAGATTTGGCCTGCTCAATTTTAAATAAGCCACTGCCTAAAAATAGGTTAGACGTGGGACAAAATGCGATCGCGGCTTCGGCTTCTGATAAACGTGCAAACTCTGCATCCGTAAGCTGAACCCCGTGAGCAAACACCGAGCGATTGGTGACTAGTCCTGCCCGATCGTAGACGTCTAAATAACCCTCACAGTTAGGAAATAGGGTCTTGACTAAGGCCACCTCATCCACATTTTCAGAGAGATGAGTATGTAAGTAAACATCGGGATATTCTCTTAATAATCTGCCAGCAACGCTAAGCTGTTCGGCTGTTGAAGTTGCGGCAAATCGAGGTGTAACGGCGTAGCGTAAGCGGCCCTTGTTATGCCATTTCTCAATCAGTCTTTTAGAGTCTTGGTAGGCAGATTCGGCTGTGTCGCAGAGATAGTCAGGGGCGTTGCGATCCATCAGCACCTTGCCCGAAATCATGCGCATATTTCGAGCTTGAGCCGCTTCAAAAAAGGCTTCAGCCGATTGGGGATAAACTGCGGCAAAGACCAGGGCTGTGGTGGTGCCGTTGCGAAGCAGCTCGTCTAAAAAGACATCTGCAATTTCGCGGGCATAGTCTTTATCTTGAAACTTGCGCTCGGTAGGAAAGGTATATTGATTGAGCCATTCCAACAGCTGCTCCCCATAGGCCGCCATCATTGTAGTCTGGGGAAAGTGAATATGAGTATCAATAAATCCAGGCAGAATTAGGCGATCGCGATAGGTCTTTATAGGAATATCAGCATATTGAGCTGCTAAAATCTCATAATCACCAAAATCCTGGATTTTTCCCGCTTTATTAATAACAAGCAATCCATCAGAAATATAGCGGACGCTATTATCTTCTGGAGCAAAAAACGGATCTTTAATACAGTCAAGAAAAGAGCTCCGAATTGCCTTTATCGCCACTCAAACTCACCTTGCTTTGACAGTGCTCCCGCGCTCCAAATTTGCAATTGTGCGACAGGCTACGCTAGCTCATCGGTCTTTGCCGCCATAATAAAATCATTTTGGTGCAGTCCATCAATGGCGTGAGTCCACCAGGTAACTGTAGCCTCGCCCCAGGTAAGGCAAATGAGTGGGTGATGCCCGTTGGCTTCAGCCGCTTCGCCCACTTTTTGAGCAAATGCCATCGCCTGCACAAAGTTAGGAAAGGTAAATTTGCGCTGGAGCCGGGCGTTGCCGTTTTCTTGGGTCACTTGCCAGTCAGGGATTTGCGATCTTTGCGCTTCAATGTCCTGTTCGCTAAGCGGATCGACGCCGCCTTCGCAGGGGACACATTTTTGTTCGGTTAGGGAGGTCATGATCAGGCTTCTTCCCGGTTTGGTGGACTATAGCAATCCGCCGAAAGGTTCGGTCAGGTTGGCAGCCAGATTGCAATTCTGTCACTCACTTTAGTGATACCCGGTGCGGTAAGCAATCTGACTAAAGCTACATCTTGATCCTAATCTATAGCGATCCTAGTCTACAAAAACAAAGCTGCCGTCCCAGCGGCCCCATTCTGTAGAGGTGACACCGTTGCGGGTTGTGCCTTCATAAGCGATTTCGCCAGGGGCAATTTCAATAATGACGTTGCCGCCCTGGGATTGGTTGATCAGCCCTGCGTGGACGGCGGCGCTGCAGATTGAAGAATCATCGGTATAAATATCGGTGCCCCAAACACTGCTTAAGCTGCCATTGGGAATGCAGCTATATCTAATCTGGCGACCGACTTGGCCTTGATATTCTGCGGCTGTTTCAGACCAGTCGGCAATGCGGGTTGTAGGGGAATCTGCTTGAGCGATAACAAGTCCAGCGGTAGAGACAATCGGCTGAGAAACAGGAGGATTAACAGCGATGGCGAGGGGAATAGCAGCGAGCAGCACGGACATCATGGCGGTACTCCGGGTAGGCACGACACCCTTAGCATGCCCAGTCTTAGCACTGTAGACAGCACCCAAAGCATGACTATAGCGGTCTTACACTAAGCGCTGGCGAACTTTGGCAGATACCGTGTCGATAATGGCAACGGCTGTCACCAGCAAAATCAGAATGGCACACACCTTGCCATACTTAAACGCCCGAAAACTCTGATACAGCGAAACCCCGATACCGCCTGCGCCCACGATGCCCAAAACTGAAGCTGACCGCACATTGGCCTCAAACCGATAGAGGGTAAAAGAGGTCCACAGGGGAATCACCTGGGGAATCACGCCAAAAATAATTTCCTGGAGCTTAGAGGCTCCCGTCGCCCGAATTCCTTCCACTGGGCCGGGGTCAATCGCCTCAATTGCTTCAGAAAAGAGCTTGCCTAGGGTACCTGTGGTGTGAACGAACAGCGCCAGAACCCCTGCGAATGGCCCCAGCCCTACAGCGACCACAAAAATCAGCGCAAACACCACCTCATTGATGGCCCGCATGGCATCCATGGCTCGGCGCATTGGGAACACCAGCCATAGGGGAGCTACGTTTTCAGCAGACATAATCGACAGCGGCACGGCCACGACTGCCGCCATAATGGTGCCCCAAACACCCATGCCAATGGTTTCTAAAATATCTGACATATAGAAACGCCAGTCGTTGAAATCGGGCGGGAAGTAACGACTGATGTACTCCACCATGGTGCCGCTGCCCTGAAACAGTTCACCAAAGCTGAGATCGCTCTTTTGGCCTGAATAAATCAAGACTGCGATCGCAACTAGCACTCCAAAGATCCGCAGGGGCGTAATGCGCTTCTGCGCTTTGGCCAAAACCTGCTTAACTTCGGGAGAGGGCTGGCGGCTGGCGGATCTTAAATCGAGGGAGGAGAGTTTCATAGCGGCGTCTGGCTAGCAGATTGTAAACGGGCGATTTTGCCAATGGATTAAGTCAATGGATCAGGGCTAGAGACCATACGTAAAAATGATCCGAAACGCCGCTAGATCACAGATCCAGCGGCGTCTCTCCAATTAGGAGACTCTACTTTAGAGCTTCTAGCTCTTGATTTAGCGCTTCGATTTCAGCCGATTTCTCCGCTTCACCCATGTTTGCGTCGTTTTGAACTTCAAGGATGGTTTTACCGATTTCCAGCTCGCGAATGGTGTTCCAGTCGGCGTCCTCGGCAGGATCTAGCCCTTGCCACTGCAGGCCCGTCAAAACCTCTTCGTTGTCATAGTTAAAGAAGAAGTCTTGAATGGAGGTTTTGAGGCAATCGGGCAGGTCGCTGCGATAGGCCAGCGGATCGCTTGGAATTACCGGAGACGTCCAGATGATTTGGATATTTTCTAGCGCTTCGGGGGCCGTTTCATTTAGGCGATCCAGGTTTTCGCTGTTATTGGTGGCAACATCAACCTGACCTTCGGCTATAGCTAGAGCCGTGGCCTCGTGACTGCCCGCAAAGACTAGCTCGCTAAAGGCTTCTTCAGGGTTTACCTCGTTTTGGGCAAACACATAATAGCTGGGCACCAAGAAACCCGAGGTCGAGTTGGGATCATTAAAGGCAAAGGTCAGTTCACCGGCATTTTCAATAACGTATTGATCGCCGTCACCCGCCTCTAGATCAATCGCTTCGACAATGGGGTTATCGACATTAGTAATCAGATGGGAGTAGTAGCCCTTAGTGCCGTCTAGGGCCACCGTTTGGGCAAAGGCTTCGGCATCGGAGCGCTCAGCCGCTTCAATATATGACTTACCGCCGTACCAGGCGACTTGAACTTTGCCTGCGCCCATACCTTCAATCACGCCGGCATAGTCGGTGGCGTAAAAGCCAATAACGGGGCGACCAAGGGCCTCAGACATATCCGCCAGCAGAGGATCCCAAACGGGCTTTAGGTTATCGGCAGACTCGGTGGAGATAATGCCAAACTCAATTTCTTCAATATCAGCAGCGCAGACTCCGCCTTCGGCAGTTTCGGTGCCCTCGGCATCGGCTGCGGTGTCGGGAGCGGCAGTTTCGCCACCGCTACTGCAGGCCACTAAGGTGGTTGCCAGCAAGGTAGAGGCAGCCATTAGGGAGGTCAATCGACGCCAGGTAGTAGACATAGTGAGTTCCTTCTATCGGTTGCGTGTTTGTGATTAAGTGAGTGGAGAATGTGTTCGGAGGAATGGTGATCTGCGCGATCGCTAACGAGCGATGACCTCGCCGTGACCCCGCAAGACCAGCTCTTCTGCCGCTGAGCCGTAGATGCTGGCCAGACGGGCTTCATCTAGCTCAACGGTGCGGCCATCAAAGCAAACGACGCCCTGGCGCAGAGCCACAGAGCGAGGGCAGTAGCGCTGCACCACCTGCACTTGATGAAGAGAGACCAGAACAGTGATGCCCTGCTCTTGGTTTAAGGCGGTTAACAGCTCCATTACTTTGGCCGCAGATTGAGGATCGAGGGAGGCAATGGGTTCATCGGCCAGAATAATTTTGGCTCCCTGCATCAGGCAGCGGGCGATCGCGACCCGTTGCTGCTGCCCACCAGAGAGGGAAGAGGCCCGCTGGTAAGCCTGGTCTAAGATGCCGACTCGCTCAAGGGCTGAGAGGGCCTGGAGCTTTTCAGCTTGGGTAAAGGTCTGAATCAGCGATCGCCACAGGGAGACGTGGGAAAGATTTCCCACCAGCACATTTTCCAAAGCAGTTAGCCGCCGTACTAGGTTGAACTGCTGAAAGATAAACCCGACCTGGCTGCGGAGACTGCGAACTTTGGAGTGCAGCTTCCCATCCACCTGCAGCGGGCTGCCAAAAATTTCTACCCTGCCCTGATCCGCCTGCTGCAAACCGTTGATATTGCGCAACAGCGTTGATTTCCCAGAGCCAGAGGCTCCCACTAGGGCAAGCATCTCACCCGTCTCAACCCTTAAATCGACCCGCTGCAAAGCCGGACGACCCTTAAATGTCTTTGACAGATGCTCAACCTTAACGGCGGGCTGAGCAAAAGACGCATCTAACTTCTGAGCCGTGGATTCCATCAAGTTCTTCTTATTTAAACCAGCACAATATGACATTTCCCTAGGGAATCAATGCTCGCTTGCGACTCAGCATTGAGAGCGAAATGCTGCAAATACTATGTAGATGTCTAGACCAATGACTAAGCACTAATCATTACTTGACATCATGTAGGACTGAGTTTAAGGCACCAGAAAACTCAAATTAAAGGTGAGTTAAGGTTTAATCGGGTTCAATGACCAGCTCCATGCGATCGCCCCGAAATCGCGTCACGCCATATTCAATGACGATTCCGGCTTGATCAACATTGATCGACTCTGAGAGTAAAATCGGCGTTGTAGCCGGCATCTTGAGCAGCCGGGCATCTTGAGCGCGGGCTGAGCGAGCCGACAGCCGGGTGCTGCGGCGAATATGGTCACAGTTATATTCCTGGGCCAAAAGCTTAGATACAGAGCGGTATGTTTGGCAGTGGTGAAGCAAGTTTGGCAATCGCTGGCCGGGGAAATAGCTGCTGGCAAGGCTAATGGGCATGTCGTCTACCTGACTCAGGCGCTCGAACAAAATCACCGGATCGCCCACGGCGATTTCCAAACGCTGGGCTAATTTGATATCGGCGTTGAGTTCTAACCCTTTGAGTATCTGCCACTGGGGCACTAGAGACTGAGCTTTGAGGGCCTCGTTGTAGCGAACGCGCTTGCCGAGTGGCACCGTAATGGGGGTGGCCATCACAAAGGTGCCGCGTCCGCGCTCAATATCGATAATGCCCTCTTGACGGAGGACTTCTACTGCCCGTCTTAGGGTGTGGCGGTTGACCCCAAAGCGCTGGCTCAACTCAGTTTCAGGCGGTAAGCGATCGCCCACCTTAAACACAGACTCTTGAATATTCCGGCGCAGTTCACCCGCGATTTGCAGGTATAGCGGAAGAGCATCTTTAAATTGCATATCACCTTGAAAGGGTGGGGCAGGGCATCAAACTGATGAGTGTTGATGCAGGCTGCCAATTGAAATACTCAAACGAAAAGTCAGGCGATTAACATTAGCATTTTGACTGGAGTCCATCCACCATCTGCGCCAGTAAAGTATTTGCGATTCCATCAAATCATCATAAATACGATATTATTTGTCTAGACATCTATACAAATTTAAGCCTTGAATAAGCTTGAATTAAGTCAGGGTTAACGTCAGTGGATTCAGCCGAAAGAGCAAATTGGATCGCGGTTTTGGCAAAAGCCCCGCTGCCGCTGTTGGAAAAGCAGTTATCGACGCTGGGGGAATTGCCAGACTACAGCTTTCTGCGATCGCCGGAGATCGGCCTTGCCATGGTGCGGGGACGGGCCGAAGGCACGGGCCAGCCCTTTAATCTGGGAGAAATCACTCTGACCCGCTGCGTGATCCAGCTCAATGTGTCCAGCGGCGGGGCTATTGCTGGGTTTGGCTATGTTTCGGGGCGATCCCAGCGCCATGCAGAACTGGCGGCCCTTTGCGATGGACTGATGCAGCATCCCGGCTGGCAGCAGATTGTGCAAACTCAAGTGATTGACCCCTTAGCGGCAGCCGCAGAAGCCGCCCGCACTGCCGCAGCGGCCCAGGTCGAGTCTACTCGCGTTAACTTCTTTACGATGCTGCGGGGAGAGGGCTAGCTATGACCGTTCAGCTCCCTGGCTTTCAAGATGCGGTTCACCATAGCCAGCACACCTTCCGCGCGCTGTTAAATGCCTTGGCGCGTCCCGGCCAGATTCAATCCACAGCCCCTTTAACGCCGCCAACCGCACTAGCGCCCAGTATCGCCGCCGCCAGTCTTACCCTGTTGGATTTAGAAACGCGCCTATGGCTCCAGCCGGGTTTACCCAGTGAGAGCCGGAACTGGCTGCTGTTTCACACGGGCTGCCACTTTACTGAAGATCCCAAACAGGCTGATTTTGCGCTGATAACGGACTTAAATACGGCCCCACAATTGGATGCCTTTAACTTCGGCAGTCCCGAATACCCAGAAGCTTCCACGTCTCTTCTAATTCAGCTCTCTGGTTTGAGCAGTGGAAACAGCGTCCGTTTAGCAGGGCCTGGGATTCAGGGGGCGATCGCCGTCAGCATACCGATAAGGTCTAGATTCTGGCAGCAGTGGCAGGCTATGACCGCTAACTATCCTTTGGGGCTTGATATTTGGTGCTTTGCCCACAATCAGGTTTTAGGACTACCCCGCAGCAGCCGTATTTGTCAGGGGAGACCGTGATGGCTGTAATCATTCGCTTAGCGGCGATCGCAGATTTACCCGCCGTTTTAGAACTTTACCGCCAACCGAATTTAGACAGCGGTGAAGCGCTCACTCCAGATACCGCCGAACAGATTTTTGCTCGGATGCAGCAATACCCCGACTATCGCCTGTGTGTCGCGGAGCGAGCAGGTGAGATTGTTGGCACATTTACCCTGCTGATTATGGACAATTTGATTCACCGAGGCACACCGTCGGCAGTGATTGAAGCGGTGGCAGTATCGCCGCAGCATCAGGGGCAGGGTATTGGCCGACAAATGATTACATGGGCGATCGCCCAGTGCCGTCAAGCCCAGTGTTACAAAGTGAGTCTTTCAGCTAATCTGAAGCGCGATCGCGCCCATCGCTTTTACGAATCTTTAGGGCTTACAAAGCACGGCTACAGCTTTTTAGTGGAGATTTAGCACCTATGCCCTACGTTGCCGTCAAAGGTGGAGAACAGGCCATTCGCAACGCCGAAGCCCTACTCAAGGCACAGCGACGAGGCGACATCGATGTGCCGGAACTATCTCTAGCGCAAATTAAGCAGCAGATGCAGCTTGCCGTAAATCGGGTAATGGCAGAAGGAAGCCTATATGACCCCGATCTGGCAGCGTTGGCGATTAAGCAGTCCTGGGGCGATTTGGTCGAGGCCATCTTTTTGCTGCGGGCCTACCGCACCACCTTGCCTCGGCTCTATTACAGCGACCCGATTGACACCAGTCGCATGGCGCTAAGGCGGCGGATTTCTGCAGTCTTTAAAGATGCGCCCGGCGGTCAAAAGCTGGGGCCAACGTTTGACTATATCCATCGTCTGCTGGACTTCAAACTTGCCGCTGAAGATAATCAGTTCTCGGCCCCTGCG
>JBCDFX010000103.1:0-10993 GCA_039177155.1 Cyanobacteria bacterium P01_H01_bin.119 | reverse complement strand
GCTGATGCACTGGGCCTCCCACGCGCCTATGAACTATCAGCATAAGGCTGACTTAGTCGCCGCAGAAATTGCTCGGGTGAAGGGACAGCCAGATCGAGCCCTGGCGCTTTACAACAGCGCGATTGAATCGGCTAGCCAGCAAGGCTATGTGCAAGAAGCGGCCCTGGCCTATGAGCTCTCGGCAGAGCTCAATCTCAAGCTGGGCAACGAGCGCATCGGCACGACGTATTTGATCAATGCGTTTCATGCCTATGCCCGGTGGGGCGCGATCGCAAAAGTGAGGCAAATGGAGCAGCGCTACCCCCAGTGGCTCTCCCAAGCCTCTGCCCTGCGTGACCCGGATATGAGCGGCACGACCATAACGGTGTCAACCTCCTCTACGACGGGATCGGCAGATTTCGATTTAATCTCGGTGGTTCGGGCATCCCAAGCGATCGCCGATGAGATTGTGTTAGAAAATCTGCTGGGCCGATTGATTCAGCTGATTGTAGAAAACGCGGGTGCCCAGACGGGATACTTGGTTTTGCAGCAGGAGAAACAGTGGCTGCTCCAGGCGGCTCACCATCTCGATGGCGAGACCAGCACAGCCGTTAAGGTCCTGCAGGGGCTCCCCTTAGAATCCGATGCTGTGGGCGAGTTGCTGTCGGTGGCGATCGCCAACTATGTCATCCGCGCCGGAGAAACGGTACTGCTCAACAACGCCATTAACGAAGGAACCTTTACCCACGACAGCTACATCCTTGCCCATCAGCCCAAATCTATCCTCTGTACGCCCCTGCTGTATAAAGGCCAGCTGCGGGGGGTGATTTATCTCGAAAACCGGCTGACCACTGGGGCGTTTACCACCCAGCGGCTGCAAGTACTCAATCTGCTCTCAGGGCAGGCCGCTATTTCCTTAGAAAATGCCCTGCTCTACCGCGAACAGGAAAAGCTTAATCAGCACCTAGCCGAACTCAACCGAGCCTACGAGCGGTTTGTGCCCAATCAGTTTCTAAAACTGCTTGATAAAGGCAGCATTGTAGAGGTTGAAATTGGCGATCAAACCCAGCGGAATATGTCCGTGCTGTTTGCCGATATCCGCAACTTTACAGCGATGTCCGAGCAGATGAACCCGGCAGAAAATTTCCGGTTTATCAATGACTTTCTCTCCCGGATGGAACCCGCCATTACGGACCACGGTGGCTTTATTGACAAGTATATCGGCGATGCAATTATGGCCCTATTTGACGGCAGCGCTGATGATGCCCTAAGGGCCGCGATCGCGATGCTCAAAACCCTAAATCGATATAATCAGGTGCGTCAGCGCAGTAACCTGGCAACGGTGCGGCTGGGTATCGGCATCAATACCGGCAGCTTAATGTTGGGCACGGTGGGGGGAGCCAACCGCATGGACGGCACCGTAATTAGCGATACGGTCAATGTGGCGGCGCGTATTGAGCAGCTCACCAAAGAATATGCGGTGTCTTTGCTGATTTCTCACCATACATTCTTAGCACTAGCCGATGCTAGCGCCTACGCCGTTCGGCTAATCGATCGGGTAGCAGTGCGGGGCCGAACGTCGCAAATCAGCGTGTATGAAGTTTTTGACGCCGATGAGCCAGAGGTTGTGCAGGGCAAAATTGCCACTCGTCCTCAGTTTGAGCAAGCCTTAATCGACTACACCCAGGGTCAGCTGGCCGAGGCACAGGCAGGCTTCAAAGCCTGCCTTAATAAAAATCCAACGGATACGATCGCCCAGCTTTACCTCAAGCGCTGCAGCGATTCCCTCTAAGCCAGAGCGCCCATCCCCATCCGGACTATATCGAAATATAAGAATCCTTTGGCGTAATCGGCAGCAGGCGCAGACGCTGATTTTGCAAATCGGGCTCTAAGCCAAGCTGCTCTTGCGGAATTACGCCCAGCAGCGGAAGGACGCCATCGGGGAGTTCTAAACAGTCAAAGGTGCCCTCTCTACCTTCAATCTCTAGCAAAACTCCTTGGAAAATTCGGGCTTTGCCGCTGCCTGTTGTCGTTTGAGTCTCTACTTCGCCAGCTAAACGTAGCCCCAAAGCTTGAATAATGGTGCTTGGTAAACAGAGCATCGTTGCGCCCATATCAACAATCACTTCATTCACGCTAGAGGCACGAATTTGTTCAGAGTGGATAAAGCCCCGTTCCGCCATGACAGTATCGACAAAGTTGGCAACTTTAATGGCTGTGACCACTTTACCCATATGCGCTGGCTCAGTAGATAGCATAGGTCTTGCAATTTCAATATTTCAGATGTGCGGGCGGGATGGAATTGACTTGATTATATATTGCTGGAAAAAGTTCGCTTAGAGCATGCCTGGGTACCTTAATGGAGAATCACTGCAACTCTCGCACCACCATGAGCTCTCCAGCCACTAACCTGAGTCTTCCTTTTCAAATGACGGGTTACGCTGTCGTTGAGCAGCTCTACCAAGGCGATCGCACCTTAGTGTATCGAGCCGTGCAGAATGCTGACCAGCGGCCAGTGGTAATTAAGCTTTTGCGCAACGAGCATCCTAACTTCAATGAGCTGGTGCAGTTTCGCAATCAGTACGCTATCGCTAAAAATTTAGAGATTGCTGGGGTGGTTAAGCCCCTAGCGTTAGCGCCCTGCGGCAACGGCTACGCCCTGGTGATGGAAGATTTTGGCGGACTTTCTCTTAGCCAGCACACCAAAGCTCAGAAACTATCGGTAGAACAGGTGCTGGCGATCGCGCTGCAGTTGACTACCATCCTCCACGATCTGCACCAGGCGCAGGTAATTCATAAAGATATTAAGCCGGCCAATATTCTGATTCACCCCGAAACGGAGCAGATTAGGCTGATTGATTTTTCTATCGCCTCGCTGCTGCCCAAGGAAACTCAAGATATCCAAACGCCCAGTGGCTTAGAAGGCACCCTAGCCTACGTGGCCCCGGAACAGACCGGACGGATGAATCGGGGCATTGACTACCGGGCAGATTTCTACACCCTCGGCGTTACCCTATTTGAGCTGCTGACGGGTCAACTGCCGTTTCAATCGAGCGACCCTATGGAGCTAGTGCATAGCCATATTGCTCAGCCGCCGCCCTTAGCCCATCAGCTAAATGCCGAGGTGCCGCTGATGCTCTCGCGGCTGGTGCAAAAGCTGATGGCCAAAAATGCCGAAGACCGATATCAAAGCGCCACAGGCTTAAAACATGATTTGGAGCTGCTGCAGACACAGCCTCCAGCCCAGAGCAAACTGGCCGAATTTAACCTAGCCGAACGAGATATCAGCGATCGCTTTCTGATTCCCGAGAAGCTTTACGGACGAGCGGTAGAAATCAACACCCTACTGGCCGCTTTCGAGCGAGTTGCAGATGGCGCATCAGAGCTAGTGTTAGTAGCCGGATTTTCTGGCATCGGCAAAACCGCTGTCGTCAACGAGGTTCACAAGCCAATCACCCGCCAAAACGGCTATTTCGTAAAGGGTAAGTTCGATCAGTTTAATCGCGATATTCCGCTATCGGCCTTTGTACAGGCGCTGCGGAGCCTTGTGGCGCAGTTACTCGCGGAGTCTGATGCCCGGCTGGCCCAGTGGCGAGCCAACATCCTTGCCGCCGTTGGAGAAAGCGGACAGGTTTTAATCGAAGTCATGCCTGAGCTGACTCAAATTATTGGAGAGCAACCCCCGGTGCCTGATCTGCCCAGTACAGCAGCACAAAACCGGTTTAACCTACTATTCCAAAAATTTATCGAGGTTGTATCAACCCCAGCCCATCCCCTAGTGCTTTTTTTAGACGACTTACAGTGGGCTGATACGGCATCCTTGCAGCTAATCAAACTCTTGCTGGATAACCGGCATCCTTTGCTGCTGGTGGGCGCCTATCGAGATAATGAGGTTTCGCCGGCCCATCCCCTGATGCTAACGGTTGGCGAACTGAAACAGGCCCAGGTGATTGTGAATGCGATCGCGCTTTTGCCGTTGCGCTTTGAGCATATCAATCAGCTAGTGGCCGATACGCTAAGCTGCACGATTGATTTGGCTCGGCCCCTGGCCAATTTAGTCAACCGTAAGACCCAAGGCAATCCCTTTTTTATTGCTCAGTTTTTAAAGGCCCTGCACGAAGACGGCCATATTATCTACAACCAAGAAGGTGGGTATTGGCAGTGTGATATTGCTCAAATTAAGGCGCTGGCACTGACCGATGACGTGGTCAAGCTGATGGTAAGGCAGGTGCAAAAGCTGCCCTCTGAAACCCAATCGCTGTTAAAGCTAGCTGCCTGCGTCGGCAATCAGTTTGATTTAGAGACTTTAGCAACCGTTTCAAAACAAGTTCCGACTAAGGTTGCAGGTGCCCTATGGCAAGCTCTACAAGAAAATTTGATTGTGCCGACGGGCCAAATTTATCCGCTTTTTCAATCTGATGATTTAGCTCAGCCCCAGACCCAAAGCAGCCTTAACCCTACCTATCGCTTTTTACACGATCGAATTCAGCAAGCCGCCTATTCTCTAATTCCTGATGCCCAAAAGCAAAACACTCACTATCAAATTGGTCAACTATTAAAAGCCAGGATTCTAGATAACGGGTTAGAATCTCGCATCTTTGAGCTGTTGAGCCATCTTAATATCGGCGTTGACCAAATTGTCGATTGCAATCAGAAGAAAGAATTAGCCAAGCTCAATTTAGTTGCGGGGCGAAAGGCCAAAGCGTCTGCAGCCTACGCGCCTGCTCTAAAGTATTGCCGCATGGCTATAGGCTTACTGACCAGCCAATCTTGGGAAACCGATTATCAATTTACGCTATCACTTTATGAGCTAGCCGCTGAATCTGCCTATGCCTGCGGTAGAGATGACCTCTTAGAGCAGTATGCAGAAGCTGCCCTAAGTCATACAATCGACGATCTCGACAGGCTCAGTATTTATGAAATTAAAATTCAGGCTTATACAGTACAAGATCATTTCTCAAACGCCCTTGAGACTGGCAAGCAAGCGCTTCAGCAGTGGGGAATAGCCTTTCCAGAAGAAATTTCTTTAGCTGTTATTCGGCAGGAGCTTAAGGAGATCCAAAGCTCTCTAGAAGTTTTTACATTTAAGGATCTTGAGTCATTACCCCAGATGCGCGGGGCTTATCCTCTGGCGTCAATGCGCCTGTTGTCTAGCATTATTGGCCCAGCCTATATTTCAGAGCCGCTGCTATTTCCGTTGATTGTTTTGCGCATGCTTCGACTCTCGCTAGAACATGGGAATGCGGCATCATCTCCCTATGCTTACGCATGCTATGGCACTATGTTAGTTAGCGTGGCTAACAGCACAGAGAAGCTAGATCAAATAGGAGAATTGGCCCTAAATCTGTTAGAGAATTTTAGCGATCGCGCTGCAGAAGTTAGAACAAAACTGATTGTAGGATCTCATATTTCACATTGGAAATTCCATATTAGTAGGAGCTTATCCTTAGTCCAAGAAAGTTACCAAATCGCCGCAAACTGCGGAGATTTAGAGTTTATGGGCTACAGCGCTCAGATTATTTGCTTTAAGCGTTATTTTATGGGGCAGTGCCTGACAGAGCTAGAGCCTGATTTCCGGGCCTATTGTCAGACCTTACAAAAGTACAGTCAATTTACAGCTCTAAGGTATTGTCAAATTTATCTACAGGCCGTCTTGAATTTACTAGGCTCAACCTCAGAGCCCGCAGTCTTAACTGGAGAAGCCCTTAAAGAGCAAGAGACTCTTTCGCTTTTAACCGCGGCAAAGGATGGCACAGGACTTTACCATTTCTATTGCAATAAGCTAGTTCTCTGCTATTTATTTGGCTACTTCAAAGAGGCGATCGCAATCGCCCAAAAAGCTAAAATCTATGAAGATTCAATGGCTGGGATGTTCACCATTCCCACGGTGTGTTTTTATGAGTCTCTAGCGCTTTTAGCAGACTACGCGCCATCATCACCTGACTCAGCAAAGCGCCTGCAGCAAATTGACAGCAATCGTGCCGCACTAAAAGCCTGGGCTCAAGGTTCTCCCAGCAATCATCAACATCGCTTTGATTTGGTAGAGGCTGAGTACTATCGCGTTTTTGAGCAACCCTATCGGGCACTCGAACAATACGACTGCGCCATTGCTGGCGCTAAAGAAAACAGATACTGCCAAGAAGAAGCTTTAGCCAACGAACTAGCGGCTAAGTTTTATCTCAACCGGGGGAAAGAAAAAGTCGCTGCGGGCTATCTGCAAGAGGCTTACTACGGCTATGCCCATTGGGGCGCAAAAGCTAAAACCAACGCCCTTGAAACTCGCTATCCTGAGCTGCTGAGACCCATCTTGCAGGCAACCGCTGCTTCCACCAGCGTGCTCGATACGCTGATGTCCTTTTCCACCCCATCTATATCGGCTGAAGCAGGCCGCAGCAGTTCTAGCAGCACGGGTTTAAACCAAAGTCTAGATCTGGCCGCCGTTCTAAAAGCGTCTCAATCTCTTTCTGGCACCATTCATCTGGATGAGTTGCTGCATCAGCTCACCCAAATTATTCTGCAAAATTCCGGGGGCGATCGCTGCGCGTTAATTCTCCCCGACGCGTCGGGAAACTGGCAGGTACGGGCGATCGCAACTCCCAATAACGTAGAATTCTGCGCCGAACCGCTGGCCGATAATCCACGGCTTCCCAGCAGGCTGCTGCAATATGTCAAAAACACGCGGGAAATGGTCGTCATCGACAATCTGGCAACCGATTTACCCGTTGTGGACGATTATCTAATACAGCGTCAGCCCAAAAGCGTGCTGTGCCTGCCTATTCTCAATCAGGATCAGCTAATCGGGCTGCTATACCTTAAAAATCGTCAGACCGGCGGTGTCTTTACCCGCGATCGCATTTCGATCCTCAACTTCCTCTGCACTCAGGCTGCAATTTCTATCATTAATGCGCGGTTATATGCCAGTTCCCAGGAAAATCGCCGCCAGATGGCAACCCTAATGAGTAATCTGCCGGGCATGGTCTACTCTTGCATTAATGATGAGCACTGGACGCCACAGTTTGCCAGTGAAGGCTGCTTAGCCCTGACGGGTTACACAGTGGAAGAACTGGTCAATAATTCTGATATCTCTTACGCTTCCCTTATGCATCCCGATGATATTGAGCAGGTTGATGCTGCTGTGCAGTCGGCATTGGCACACCGCCAGCCGTTCCAGGTGACTTACCGCATCCGCACCAAACAGGGACAGCAAAAATGGATTTGGGAGCAGGGGCGCGGCATTTTTGACCAGGCTGGTGAACTGATAAAGCTAGAAGGCTTTATCTCAGATATTAGCGATCGCAAGGCGACAGAAGCGGCTTCAAACGCTTTAAAGGAGCGTCTTAGTCTTGTGATTGATCAAAATCCCATCGGTATTATCGAATGGACTTTCGACTTTAAAGTTGCGAGATGGAACCCTGCTGCCGAGAAGATTTTTGGTTATTCAGCAGCAGATATGCTGGGTCAGCACGCCACTCAGATTGTGCCAGAGAAAGACCGCCAGCAGGTTGCTAAAGTTATGGCAGAAATAATGTCAAACCAGGGTGGATTTTACAGCCTAAATCACAATCTTTGCAAAGATAGTTCACTGATTGATTGCGAGTGGAAGAACACGCCTTTGCGAGACAAGAATAACGATGTTGTCGGAATTCTTTCAATGGTACAAGATGTTACCGAGAGCAAGCGTACTCAAGAGTTAATCTTACAAAAATCTGAGGCGTTAGAGAACGCACTTTCCCAGCTTCAAGATACTCAACTGCAGATGGTTCAAAATGAAAAGATGGCGACTCTGGGCAACTTAGTGGCAGGGGTTGCCCACGAAATCAATAATCCTGTCGGCTTTCTTAACGGCAGCATCAACAATGCCAAAGACTATCTGCAAGATCTGCTGGAGTATTTAGAGACCTATCAGCAGCACCAGCCGCCGGTAGCCTCTGTGACAGAGCTGGCTGAAGAAATTGACTTAAACTTTGTGATTAAAGATTTGCCCAAGCTGCTCGACTCAATGCGCGGCGCGACTGACCGGATCAGGGGCATCAGCAACAGCTTGCGCACCTTCTCCCGTGCAGATACCGAAAACAAAGCAAGCGCTAACCTCCACGAAGGGTTAGATAGCACTCTGCTAATTCTTAAGTACCGATTGAAAGCAAACGAAAATCGCCCCGCCATAGAAATTATTAAAGACTACGGCGAGCTGCCTAAGATCGAGTGCTTCCCCGGCCAGCTTAACCAGGTCTTTATGAATATCTTAGCTAACGCTATCGATATGTTTGATGAAGCAGCACAGCAAACCACTTTTGAAAATCTGAAAGATCGCCCTCAGATCATCACAATTCAGACCAGACTATCGGCTGAAAGAGATACCGTTCAGATTTGCATTGCTGATAATGGAAAAGGGATACCAGAGGCCGTTAAGCATCGAATATTTGATCATTTATTTACGACTAAAGGCGTCGGCAGAGGTACTGGGTTGGGGCTAACAATCGCCTATCAGATTGTTACTAAAACTCACAATGGCCATTTAGAGGTGCAGTCTAAAATAGGACAAGGAAGCCAGTTTATCATTACCCTACCTATTACATAATAAGGCTAATCAATCGATCGATTCAAGATCCTGTTATCGTCTAAAAATTTGATTTCAGTCTTTGGCAATCTCTGAAACTACTTTCTATCATATATGAGAGACATATTAAGACGAGTTGCTAGCCTCTATAAAACCTCACTTACAGTTAAAACCCTATGCAATATGTCTCTACGGGTTGCTCTGGTTGTACTGGTGTCAACTACTGTGAGTTATTTCCATGTAATGCACAACTTAGAAATACAAACAGTGCATCAGCTAGATCGCTACATAACAGAGCGCGGACAGCGAGAGAGTATTATCTTTCAACTAGCTGAAGATAACTTGACCTCCCTACGAGATCGATTTTTAACAGAGCTTGACCAATTCTCTGAGCCAGATATCGCCGCAAAATTTAAGCGAAGTTTTTTGACTTGGAAGGATGGTACAACCCGCAACTTTTCTAGCGATCGTTCTATCTTAGAGTTTGATACGGCCCGGCAGGCTACCTCATTTATCAATCGAAATACGGAGATTACTCCGGCTCTTAAGCAACAATTGTTAGTTGCTCAGCGATTAATTACAAGTCACGGCAGGGCTTGGAGCAATCGGTTTATCAATACCTACTTAAATACTGTCGAAAATACCACGACAATTTATTGGCGCGGAATGCCTCTAGCGCTACAGGCAGAACCGGATTTCGAACCCTCTCAAGATGAGTATCTTTATATCGCAGATCCCCAACATGATCCCGATCGGCAGCCGGTTTGGACAGGAACCTATGCAGATACCGTGACGGGAGTTTGGATGGTATCAGCGATTGTCCCTTTATACGAGGGCGATCGCTTTTTGGGTGCCTTTGGCCATGACATCAAACTTGATAAATTAATAGCCCAGACCGTCAATAATAATTTACCAGGAGCGTACAATATTATCTTTAATCGGAATGGTCGCCTAATTGCCCATCCAAAGTATATTGAGCAAATTCAGCAGGCTCAAGGCAATCTAAATATCGGCAATTTAGATGACGACCATCTCCAGAGAATTTTTCAATTGAGCCTAAGTAAAACTGAAAAGGTCATTAAAAACAAAGAAAATAAAGAATTTTTAGCAGTCACTCAACTCGCTGGTCCAGATTGGTTCTTTGTTACTCTCTATCCTGAATCGCTGCTGTCAGAGGCTGCTTTAGACACGATTAGATTTGTTCTGGTCGCGGGTTTGATAGCTATCTTGGTTGAGGTTATACTGCTATTTTGCGTTTTGAAAAATCAAATTTCTCACCCACTTTCGTCGCTCACTACAGCCAGCCAAAAATTGGCAGACGGTGATTTTAATGTCAATCTTAAGTTTGACCGACAAGATGAACTGGGCCAACTGGCGGCATCATTCTCAAAAATGGCCCAGCAGCTACAAAGTGCCTTTCGCGATTTGCAACAGCGAGTTGTTGAGAAAGAGCAGGCAGAGACGCTTATTCTAGAGAAAAATAATGCCCTTGAAGAAGCGCTGGTTCAGCTCCAGAAGATGCAGCTACAAACCGTACAAAATGAGAAAATGGCGGCCTTGGGTAATTTAGTTGCTGGTATCGCTCACGAAATCAATAATCCTATCGGCTTTCTAAACGGCAGCATTAGTAATGCAGCAGACTATCTACAAGATTTATTTGCGTATCTAGATATCTATCACGACCAGCATCCGCCTAATGATTTGGTTCAAGAAAATGCTAAAGATATTGATTTGCCATTCCTTCTCGAAGACTTGCCTAAGCTGTTGGACTCTATGCAAGGAGCAACCGATCGTATTAAAGATATTAGCAATAGCCTACGCATTTTCTCTCGTGCAGATACGGAGCAAAAGGTTAATGCTGATATACACCAGGGCCTAGATAGTACTCTTTTAATCCTTAAATATCGTCTTAAAGCAAATGATTTTCGCCCGGCCATTGAAATTGTAAAACTCTACGGTCAGATTCCCGCGATCGCCTGTTTTCCTGGTCAGCTCAATCAGGTGTTTATGAATATTTTGGCTAATGCGATTGATATGTTTGATGAAACTGCCCAGCAGATGGCGGAAGAGGAGTTAAGAAATACTTCTCAAAAAATCACAGTTCAAACGGCAGAGCTGACTGAACAGAAAATGGTTGAAATATGCATATCAGATAATGGAAAGGGGATGTCTGATGATGTAAAGTCAAAAGTCTTTAATCACTTGTTTACTACGAAAGGGGTTGGCAAAGGAACGGGGCTCGGACTCGCGATCGCTCACCAAATTGTCACTCAAACCCACGGCGGCAGTTTAGAGGTTCGCTCTGCGCCCGGCCAGGGCAGCGACTTTATTATTCGCTTGCCCCTTTTGATATAACAGCCGACGGGATAATTAGGATGAGGTTGTAAATCAGATTGTTTTTGTGCCGTCTGGTGATGCTGGGTGCGGTAGGTAATCTGGCTAAAGTTGTTCAGATTG
>JBCDFX010000102.1:0-11052 GCA_039177155.1 Cyanobacteria bacterium P01_H01_bin.119 | reverse complement strand
TAGTGCAGAACCTCAGTGCAGAACCTCAGTGCAGAACCTCGAAAGGGTAAGGACATTATTGTGGCAAATTCTGCCGCGATCGCGACTTCCTTTGTCAGTCTTTAAAGCGCATCATCAGCAATCGCAACCCGCCGGAAGGTTCAGGCAGGATTGCAAGCCAGATTGCTTCTCTATCAACTATTCCAGCAGTGCTAGGGCGCGTCATCAATTAAAACCAGAATATTCCGGTATAAGCATTACCGCGCCCGCCCCGCACAATAAACTAGGGGCTGAAACACCCTCCGCATAAAGACCTAACCGCTAAATGATGACAGCCCCTAGATGCAGCAAGCAATCTGACCCAGGCTATAGCCAAGCCGTCTCACTTCATCAATTTGGCGTAAAGCATTCTATAAACAAACTGTAAATTCATATACACTTTTACAGCCGCTACCAAAGGTTCTTCGTAGCTTTACCTATAAGTCTGCGCTGCCTTCTAAGTTAGAAACGTCACACTTAGAGGATTTCAACATGCGTACTTACGTAATTGCGATGGGGGCGGCTCTTGTGCCCACGGTTTTAGCAGCTCAGCCAGTCTTTGCCGCTGGTTTTGTGTTTCACTCCGACAATATTGGCGGTAACAGCCGAGTTGGCGTCCATGAATCAATTACTACATTCTTTAATCCAGAGAGCCAGTACCTCACTTGGTCCTCTACTTTTTCAACCAATCCTAAGAACGGAAAGTTGCCCAACGGTGCCTGGCTGGTGCTAAGCGATGGCCCCAATCCTAAATACAATGAGCAGCAGTACACCATGTTCTACTTAGACGGGGCAAATCTAAACTCCGAAGGGAAGGGACGCTTAACGGCCTACACCTACAACGGCGTTAACGGCAGCGATAGCTGGCAAGACAATAACAGCGTCTTTTTGGGTTCTTGGCTATTAGATGTCGAAGACAATACTGCCGAAGGCGAGCGCACCTTTAGCTTTGGGTTGAATATGGAGCAAATTAACAGCCGTACCGATTTGGGCCCACTGTGGGAAGGAACGCAGTTTACTGACGAGGTCGGAATTTGGTACCACGGCGTTGCCGATTTAGACGCAGCCTATAACAGCGACGGTGAACTGACCCGCTTCGATTACAGTAGCCAGGGCTGGTTTGATGCTAAAGATCTTGAGACCAAGCCTGTCCCCGAACCTGCTACTGCCCTAGGAGTCGGCGCTGTTGCTGCCGCTCTGGGGTTTGTACGACGTAAGCAAGCAGCCAAATAGGGCGAAACAAACACTGGCTAGTTTTGGGTGACCGGCGGGGTTAGATCAAAATATTGGGCATCTACAGCTTGAGTCAGATTGCTTAGCGCACCCAGTATCGCTGGAGCGGTTGATATAAGGGCAATCTGACTCAAGCCCGGCTCAAACTACCCGGCAGTCCGGTGAGATGTGAGTTTTCCCTGAGTTAAGGCAGAAAATTTTCTATACGTCTTCTAATTCGCTCATAACGTAACCCATTGATGCCCTAGCTATATTGAAATTGTCCAAAACAAACACACCCGACAACGAGTTATCCACTGGAGGTTTTAATCATGGCTAACATCAATCAAAACAACGAACAATTTTCTGACCAACAGCTTGAGCAAGTCTCTGGCGGTGTAGATTTTGACCAACTACGTCGCGAAAACCTCGACAAAGACGCTGTAGACTTCGATCAGCTCCGTCGTGAAAACCTGGACAAAGACGCCATCTCTGATGAGCAACTAGGTCAAGTCTCTGGCGGTGTAGATTTCGATCAGCTGCGTCGTGAAAACCTAGATAAAGATGCTGTAGATTTCGATCAGCTGCGTCGTGAAAATCTAGACAAGGATGCTCTATCTGAGGAGCAACTGGGTCAGGTCTCTGGCGGTGTAGATTTTGATCAGCTCCGTCGCGAAAATCTCGACAAAGACGCCAACGAAATCGATGAGCTGCGTCGTGAAAATCTCGACAAAGACTAATCACTAACTGTCGCAGTCTGTGATATACAGCTCTGTCGAGCCAGTCCAGCCTAGCTAAATAGAAAAGCTGCATCCAATTTGGGAACTAGAGTTCTGTTTTAGGCAAAAGTTGCGGAGTAGGATGTGGCCAAAGTACAACGAGCGGTCAGTTAACCTTGTGTTGGCTGACCGCTCGTTATTGAATCGACAGGCTGGCGGTGCGTCTCATTTCGCAAGTATCGTAGACTTACAGAAAAATTGGCAATAAAAGGCGATCGCCGATGGTGCAGGCCAACCCTAAACGACAAACCTTTGAAGACTATCTTGCCGACGCCGATGGTCTAGAGGGCTACTATGAGCTGACTTATGGAGAACTGGTTAAAGTGCCGCCAGAGTCCGACGAAAACCTTTTACGAGCGATGGGGCTTTATGAGGCGCTTAAAACATTTGTCGGTATGCGTCAGATTCGTTTGCAGGGTTTGGCGCTGGCAATGCCCGGGCAACCCAAAAATCGCTATCCCGATTTGACGGTGCTGCGTCCGGAGCATCCGGAGCAGATGAAGCAACTGGGGCAAGCCGCCATTACCTTAGAAATGCAGCCGCCAATGTTGGTCGTTGAGGTAGTCAGCCCTGGTAAAGAAAATCGCCAACGGGACTACGTTGAAAAGCGCAATCAATACGAGTGGCGAGGAGTGCCAGAATATTGGATTGTAGATCCGGTTCAAAACCAAGTCACTGTCTTACATCTGACCGATGCAGGGTATGAAGAGACTATTTTTACAGAGGGTGAGGTTATTCAATCTCCCAGCTTCACCAACTGGAGATTGACGGTGGCTGATGTTTTAGCACTGTAGCGACCCATCTAAGCCTAATCACAGTAACCCGCGATAGCGGATAAATAGCAGCAGCGTTGCCCAAGCGCCTAAAGCCACTTTGACCGCTACCAAAATATTTAATAGCGGAATCCAGCCGCCGCTCACCAATACACCCAACTGCCCCTGGGGCAGCTCTATGCCAATCAGCGTCAGCACGGCCAAAATAATAAAAATCAATACCGACACTTTCTCTAAAATCGCCGCGCGCCAGCGCTTATAAATGGTTTCCATCAGGTGAGCCGGAGCAGTTATGGCCACTAGACCAATCGCGGTGCCGCCGGCGACCCCTGCTGCAAAGCCACCACCGGGGCTGAGGTGACCCCGTAGCGCCAGCTCAGCGCTGATTAGCACTGCGATGGTTGCACCCAAACGAGCCAGTACAACTGAGGGCTGATCGGTGAACTGAACCACGGTAGGCGAGGGCTGTTCATCCGAGAGTAAAAACCGTACTCCCATCACCGCTAGGGTAAACACAACCACTTCAAAGATGGTGTCGTATAAGCGGTTGCGAAAGATAATACCTGAGACGGCGTTGGAAACCCCCGTATCTTGCACAATGGCTTCGACAGCGGAAAGTTCAGTCGCTTCCATGACCGGGTTGGGAAAGACAATCATCTTTAGGTAAAGGGCAATCCCAGCCGCGATGTAGACCCATTTCATTAGGCAATTTCCTCCCTGTGATTGATGGTTTTTGCAGAAAGGGCCGGGTCAGTGGAAGACTGGTCTAATGCCAACATCGGCGTGCAAAGCACCTCAGCCATATCTGGTGAAATCGCAGAGTCAAGTTTGGCGCACAGCACCTGTACACCGACCTGCAGGCGGTAGACGGGCTGATCGGCCTGCGCATCTGTTGAGTTGAGGGTAGCAATGCCGTGAATATCTTTATTTTGCAGGGCAGTATGCAGCGCCTCGGCGGTGTCGTAAGGAACCTGCTCTAATCTGAGATAGTGCTTGCTGAGGGCGGTTTGCAGCCCGTCAAAGACGGTTTGCTGCTGGGCCTGCAGATGGAGGTTTTGAGCGATCGCGTCTTCATCTTGTGTGAGCACTCCCAGCCGAAAACGCAGGGAAGATCTCACCGCGATCGCATACAGCGTAATCGACAGCATGGTGCCCACCAATGCCTCTGTAAGCGCTACGTCCGCCGCGCCAAATAGTGCATATACCAGGGCCGCAACTGCCCCTAAAATGCCGCGAATAATCAGCGCATGGTAAGGATTGGTTTGCGTCACCACCATGGCAGCGGTGACAGGCAGCAGCAGCGCGATCGCTGCGATATACAAATTATCTGAGATATAGAGTGTGTCCAGGTTAAGCGCTTCAGCCATGGCGATCGCCTCGGTAGAGAGAGGAGGCGCCTGAAGCATCTGATGCCAGAATATCGGGTGCTAAAGCATCGGGCGCTGAAATATCTGGAGCGCTGGGGGAGTCAACGAGGTCAGGCCAAAAGCGATCGCTGAGCCGCTTCTCTACCCTGCGGCTAGAACAGTAGGCCAGCACATAGCCCAAAACCGTGTTCCAAATGGCAAGGGCAATTAGCGCCAGCAGCAGCAGGGGCCACTCTCGCGGAATTCTGATCAGCAGTCCGACCACAATCATCATTGAGCCCAGGGTGTCTGATACCGACAGACTGTGGAGCTTAAACAGCACTGAGCGGTTGCCCAGCAGCGGCCAAGTTCCCCAAACCCAGAAGCCAATACCGGCCCAAATCAGCAACAGGCTGATTGAGTGTGCCAAAGTTGCCATCATAGCTGTGTCATCCGTTTAATAATGTGGGCCAGCAGCATCAGCGCCGCATTGCCCACGCACAAAATCAAGACGCCCACCAAACCAATCATCCAGTCGTCTCGCAGCACAGAAATTGCCAGAATCAAAATAGAGGTTTTAGTGGCGATACTGGCGAAAGCCAGCATTTTTTGCCAAATATCATCGTCCCGCCACGCTTCATATAGCGGAATCAGCAGGGTCAACACCATGGGAAAAATAACGCTGTTCATGGTTGTCTAGCCTCCGTTGCTGATGGACGGGTCTCGTCAAAAGGCTGAGATTTGGGAGGACCCGGCTTTGGCCTGCGGGAGGCTGTGCGCCGACGAATGCGATGGACTTCATACCAGCCGTCTCGGTGATATTTACGAACGATTGTTTTAGGCGTAAAGGTAATTAAAAACACGTCTAAAAAAATTAAGCCGGGCGATCGCTTAGCGTTAGATTTAACTTGCTCCATAGTGATGCTTTCATCTCGGTGGGGCCGCACAATAATTTCAATCGCCTCAATAAACGCTTGGGGAATAGCCACCAGAGCCTCCCAAACGGCTCGCATCCAGTCTTTTAAGGTGCCAGGAGCAATGCGACTGCGGGGAATAGCCAGAGCGATCGCGACCCCAATCAGCACATTTGGCAGGCTTAAGTCGGCAGTGAGCAAAAACCAAATCACCAGCCGCAGGCTCAAATCTAAAATGCCAATCATGCCATCACCATCCAAAACAGCGCTACAAGCATCAAACTCATCACCCCAATTAGCTGATCAAACTGCTCGAAAAACTGCGGCAGATGGAGAGGCGATCGCTTGACGATTCCCCAGTACAGCAACCAGCCTATCCCTACCTTGACACAGGCTTTGACTAGGTTTTCAACGGTGTAGCCTGAGGGATAAACCGCGTTGGCCACCACCAAGCCACCCAGCAGAATCGCCATGGCGGGCCAGAATCCGGATGACGGTGAATAAACCGCAACCCCGCCCGCTTCCTTTACGGCAGGCTTGGCTCCCCAGCCGCCGTGGGGTAAAAAAATAAATTTGGCCACGACAATTGCCGTGCCCACCACCGCCACATTCATCAGCCCGCCCTGCCAGGGCAGCAGGGTTTCCATAGTCCAAGCCTTAGCCCCAAAGCCCGCTAGCAGCGGTAGCCCGGAGATAGAAAAGCCGGCGATCGCCATCGCTAGCCACACTGAAGGGGCGATCGCGGTGGGCTGCGAATCTCCGGTTCCTGATTCCTGACTAGACTGCCTTAGCATCTTAAAACTGCGGCTTGGCAAATTACCCGCTCCCAAAAATAGCGCCGCCTTAACCAGCCCATGGGTTAGGGCATAAAAGCCTGCGGCCACGGGGGATGCCAGCACAAACCCCAACTGGGAAACCGTACTAAAAGCCAGCATCCGCTTAGTGTCTTTTTCAAATACGGCGTAGCTTACCCCTAGCAGTGCCGTTGCCACTCCAAAGCCCCGCACAATCGGATCAACCGCCTCTACCATCAAGGCGCAGCGTACCAGAGGAAATACCCCCACCTTGATAACCACCCCCGACAGCAGGGCAGAAATCGGGGTCGCCGCCTCAGAATGGGTTAGCGGTAGCCACAGCCCAGAGACAAAAATGCCCCCCTTGGTCAGTAAGCCAAGGAAAATCAGCGCGATCGCCTCCGGAGGGGCCTGAGCTAACCCCGCAAAGGCAAACGACTGATTGGCTTGATACACCAGCATCGCACCAATCAGATAAAACAGCATGGCCGTATTGCTAACAAACAAATAGCGCAGCCCAACCCAAATAGAGCGATTAGTGCGGGAGTAGGCAATCAGCAAAAAGGCTGCAATGCTAATCACCTCCAGCGCCACATACAAACTAATAAAGTCTGCGCAGATAAACGTCGCATTGACGCTGCCGTGCAGCACCACAATTTGGGTATAAAAAAACGCCGAATAGCCCTTATTCCAGCAGTACAGCAGTACCGCCGCCGTCACTAGACCGTTGGTGAGCACAAAAAAGCCGCTTAGGGTATCAATCTGCAGCAGCACTCCAAAGCGATCCAAAAGCTGCAGGGACAGCTCAGGCCAGATAAACCCATAGCCAAAGCCGTAAACTGCTGTGCCCAAGGCCACCGCCAGCGCCAAATAACGCCCCAGTTGCGGCAACAAATAGACGCTAAACCCAATAAAAAAAGGCAGCGTAATCCAAAGAATCGTTACAGTCGTCATGGCGATTGACGGGGATACCCAGCCTCAATATCAGCAATGTCTAGTGTTGGAATATCTCTTGAGAGCTTCATCACGCCGACCAGCATTAGCGCCTGAATGGAAAACCCAATCACGATCGCGGTCAAAATTACCGCCTGGGGTACAGGATCGGCGTAGGCAACGTCAGCCGCTGCGCCGTTCTCTCCAAGAATGGGGGTAAATACGCCCGTACGCGCTGCAACCAGCACGGTGTAGGCAATCACGCCAGTGCTCATCACGTCCATGGCGATGATTTTCATCATCAGATTTTTTTTCAAAATAATGCCGAAAAAGCCACTCAGCACCGTGGCAAACACAAAGGCTTCTAATACCGCCATACCAGACCTACTTCCCTCAATGCTGTTAATCAATTTGCAACTAATAGCAATGTAGCGATCGCCCCCAGCTTCTCTAAGCTATCGCCCTAATCACCGACCGACCTTGCTATGCCGCTGCGCCCTTCAGTAGAAGTTGCAGCTTACTAATACTTTACAGCGACGAAGCATTCATAGATTTTAGACTATTCAAAATTTAATATCATTAATAATAATCTATGGCTGAGAGGATACGAATGTCAACCTAGCGGTGCGCTTAGCTATAGCTTTAGTCAAATTGATCACCGCCCCTGGTATCGCTAAAGCTAAAGAGCTAGATAAGGTCAAGATATAGCTAGCAGTACCGGGCTAGATTAGGTCCGACGTGGATGACGGCGGCGATAGTCCCACGGCATCTCTGGATGGGACTGTTGCCAAAAATTTAGTCGAGCCTCGCGGGCAGTGGCTTCGGCGCTCAGGTAGCGATCGCGAAATTCATCCCTTAAGTGACGCACGTAGGCAACGGCGTAGCCTTCGCTCAGAAGCTGGGTATTAATGCAGCCGTCTGCCACCCAAACTTCCGCGACCAGCCTGCCGTGGCGATCGCGATCGACCGACACTATTTTTAGGGTGTCGTAAGGGGCTAGCAGATTGCGAATTCGGCTGCGGGCTTGATCGCCGTAGGGCTTTTGGGCTAGCTCCGGGCAGTCGATGCCGTAGAGCCGAACGGATTCAGTCTTGCTGTCAGTGCTGACGATCAGAGTGTCTCCGTCTTTCACGTGATTAAGATGAGCTGAAATCCGAGCCGAACCGGCCATAGTCAATACCCGCTGTGAATGAGCTGATACAGCAATCCGCCAAAAGGCTCAGGCGGGTTGCGAGTCAGAAGGCGCTCAAATCTAACTGATGAGCACCTTTAGCCTATGGGCAGGCAAACGCGAAACATGGTGCCCGCACCAGGCTGTGATTCACAGATTAACCGGCCACTGTGCTGTTCTTCAACAATTTGTCTGCTAATAGCAAGGCCGAGTCCGGTGCCTTTGCCAATGGGCTTAGTTGTGAATTGAGGGTCAAACAGACGATCGCAGATGGCAGGCTCAATGCCTCGGGCGTTGTCTTGAACAGTAATCTCTACGCCATTGCCAACCAGCTGGGTGGTCAGGATAATTTGAGGGGTTGTAATTGAGCTTAACCCCTCGTCAAAGGCATCAATGGCATTGGCCAGGAGATTCATAAAAACCTGGTTAATAGGGCCTGGGAAACAGTTTACCTGGGGCAAATTACCGTAGCGCTTTTCAACTGCGATCGCCGATCGACTATCAGTGGCCCTAATTCGATGTTGCAAAATGACCAGAGTGTTATCGAGGCCTTGATGCAAATCGGTGGGCATATGCGAAGCCATATCAGCTCGAGCAAAGTGACGCAGAGAATTAGAAATTTCTCGAATCCGCGATACGCCCAGATTCATTGACTCCAGCAGCTTGGGCAAATCCTCAATTAAAAATTCTAAATCGGCCTCTTCCGCTAGCGTCTCCACCTCAGGAATAATCGTGTCGCAGTGCTGCTGATACAGCCGTACGATTTGAATTAAATCTTGGATATAGTCCTTGGCCGGGGTAATATTGCCGGTCAGACAGCTGAGGGGATTGTTGATATCGTGAGCTACCCCGGCCAGAAGCTGGCCCAAGGTTGAGAATTTCTCCTGCTGAATCATCTGAACCTGAGCCCGTTGAAGCTCAGCAGTGCGGGCTTCAACCTTATGCTCTAATTGACTGCTCAGGGTCTGGAGCGTTTGGTTTTGCTGAGCCAAGGTCTGGGTCAATTGCTGAATTTTAAGCTGTGCCTGCACCCGCGCAATCACTTCTGCTTGCTGAAAGGGTTTGGTGATGTAGTCGGCTGCACCGAGGGAGAACCCCTTGACCTTTTGGGCCGTATCAGTCAAAGCGGTCATAAAGATAATGGGTAAGTGCTGAGTGTGAGCAGCGGCTTTAATCCGCCGGCAGGTTTCAAACCCATCAATTCCTGGCGGCATCATTACATCGAGCAAAATCAAATCTGGCGGCTCATAGTCAATTTGCTCAATCGCTTCCTCCCCGCTGGTGGCCACTGCGGTTTCGTATCCGGTATCGGCAAGGGCTTCGGTTAACACCGCTAGATTGGTTGGATTGTCATCCACAATCAAAATCAGGGATGCACCGGTGGCATCTACGGTTGGACTCTCGAAAGTTGTGGCCGGCATTTGAGACATCGGGAACATTAGGGATAAGGAACTAAGGGCTAACTACGGCAGCGTCGGTAGTTGGCACAGTATTAGAGCTGGTGCCCAGATGGTTCTTGAGCAGACTCTGAATGGCTTTCACCTGAAATTGCTGCACCAGGGGCTGCAGGGTTTCAACAAAAGGCATTAGGGTTTTCTCTTCAGAGACGAGCTGGTCAAGCTGCTCCTGCAGGGCTTTAATTCGACCCCGTTTAGCCAACTCATAGAGCTGGCTGAGGCGATCGCGATCGGGCAATTCTATTGCACCCAGTTCGTCAGCATCCGTCGATGTCGCCTCTTGGCCGGTGCTGAGGGCGCTGGGCTTAGGCGCGTAGATCCAAGTTAGATTGAGCTGGTTTTCGAGCACTTTAAATAGGGCGGCAGTCTGTACGGGCTTGGAGAGAAAATCGGCAGCGCCGGCATCTATGCTGCGGTACTGATCGTGCTCAAAGACGCTGGCCGATGAGGCCACTACCGGAATATGGCTAAAACGCTCGGTCTGCTTAAGCTGATCAATCAGGGTAAAACCGTTCATTTTTGGCATCATCAGATCGGTGATGATCAAATCGGGGGGATGGGCTTTTGCCGCAGCCAGCCCCGCTTCGCCGTCCTCAGCTTCGTCCACCTCAAATCCCAAAGGCTCTAGCAGGTTAACGATCACGGAGCGGTTTTCCCATTTGTCATCTATCACCAAAATGCGCTGAGCTGCCCCGACTAGTTTGACAATGCGCCGATGATTACTGGCGATCGCGCTCTGGGCCCATTCTTTGGCCTCCGGCAGGCTTAGTTCAAAGGCAAAGCGGCTGCCCTTGCCCAGCTCACTTTCTACGGTGACCTCACTGCCCATAAGCTGCACAATCTTCTGGGTAATGGCCAGCCCTAAGCCAGTGCCTTCGATTGTATTTGCGGTCTCACTGCTCTGCTCAAAGGGCAAAAAGAGCTGATCTAAAAAGTCAGGGGCCATGCCAACGCCGGTGTCGCTGACTTCAAATCGCAGCCGATGGAGCGGCGCTGCGGAGGACGGTGCTGAGGTTTTATCCCGCTGCATCTGGCCCAGGTGAGTCACCCCCAGATGAGTCACCCCCAGATGAGTCACCCCCAGGTGGGTCACCCGCAGCGTGACGCTGCCTTGGTCGGTAAACTTCACCGCATTGCCCAATAGATTAATTAATATCTGGCGCAGCCGCTTATCGTCGCCGCAGAGTCCCATCGGCACACTGCTATCGGGCAGGTAGTGAAAGGCAATGCCTTTTTGCTCAGCCCGGATGCGGCAAATTTCGACCACTCCCTGCACCAGGGCTGGAAAGTGAAAGTCGCTGGGATACAGCTCCATTTTCTGAGCTTCGATTTTGGAGAGATCAAGCACATCGTTGATCAGCGTCAGTAGGTGCTCGCCGCACTGCTGAATCACATCTAGTCCGTTTTGGCCGCGATCGCTTAGTCCTGTTTCACCGCGCTGCAAAATTTGGGCATAGCCCAAAATCCCGTTGAGCGGCGTGCGCAGTTCATGGCTCATATTGGCCAGAAAGTCGCTCTTAGATTTACTGGCAATTTCAGCCTTATCCTTGGCTTTGCGGAGTTCTGCGGTGCGGGCTTCGACCTTGGTTTCCAAAACTTCATTGGAGGAGGCTAGACTGGCATTTGCGCTTACCAGTCGAGCTTCGGCCTGCTGT
>JBCDFX010000101.1:0-11115 GCA_039177155.1 Cyanobacteria bacterium P01_H01_bin.119 | reverse complement strand
GGAGCCTCGCATCTTAAAAACGTTGATTGCCCGGGACATCTCCCCCCGAATTTCAACGTATTGAAGCATCAAGATAGTGTCTGTAATAGTGGAGATATGGGAGTCCGTAATGGAATGAGATCCCATAAACTGCTCTGTGGTGTTGGTAAAGAAGCCGGTAATCTCCTCCTGCTTGGCATAGCCCGTTACGCCAATAACAAACTGCCGGAACGAATTATTGCTAACGCCGCGATCGAGGGCAGAGAGGGAATCGATTGCGATACGGGACGGCTTGAAATGAGTGATCTCAGATTTAATAATTTGCAGATGGTCCTCAAGCCCCGCAGATTCAGGATAGGCGCAGATAATCTTCAGCAATCCCTGGCGCTCTAAATCCTCAAAATCGATGCCCCAAGAGCTTGCGTTACGAAAGAGCTGCGCCCGCGATTCTTCATAGGCAAACAGAATGGCGCGCTCTCCAACCGAGCAGGCATCCTCTAGAAATTTGCTGACCAATAGGGTTTTGCCGGTACCCGTCGCCCCTGTCGCCAGAATAATGGAGTCCTTGAAAAAGCCGCCTCCGCACATCTCGTCCAGTCTCTGTACACCCGACGAAACCCGAACATTGGACGAGCGCTGCGTTAGGCGCATTGCCCCTAGCGGGAAAATGCTAATCCCCTGATTGGTAATTGTGAAGGGATACTCACCCTTCATATGGGTCGTGCCTCGCAGCTTGAGGATTTCAACGGTGCGGCGACGGCGCTCTCCCTCCAGGACATTGCGCACAATCACTACATTATCGGAAACAAATTCTTCCACACCGAAGCGAGCCACAGGACCATACTCATCTACGCGCTCGGTAGTCATTAGCGTGGTCGCATTGACCTGCTTCAAACGAGCAACCAAACGAAAGATCTCGCGCCGAACGACTGAAGCAGCATCATATTGCTGAAATACGGCCGTCACTGAGTCAATGGAGACGCGCTTGGCCTTATATTTGCGAATGGCATACTGAATCCGCTCAATTAAGGCAGAGAGATCAAAATTTCCGACAACGTCCTGCCCCTCTGGATCTGGCGAGGCATCCAGGATAAAAAGCTTTCCTTCATCTACCAGCTCTTGAATATCCCAGCCGAAGCTATGGGCGTTTTTAATCACGTCGCTCGGAGCCTCTTCAAACGTGACAAAAATGCCGGGTTCATCGAAGTGCACGATGCCGTTATACAGAAACTGAACGGCCATTAACGTTTTTCCAGTTCCGGAAGTCCCACTCACCAAGGTCGTTCGTCCCACGGGTAATCCACCATGACTGATATCGTCGAATCCCTCAATCATGGTGCGAATTTTATAAACCCCCGCTAAATGCTGGGTGGGCTTGGGGCCGTTTGAATCAGATTGGTTCATTGTTTCATAAGACTATTACATAATTCAAAGACCCACACCCGTGGCTCGACCCCATTATTCAAGCAGATTTGGGCCACTTTGTTGACAATAAAGAGTAACCTCACAGTTTGCCGCCAGATGCATCGTCATCTAATAATTCATCATAGAGAAGATCCAGACCGATCAAAACGCGTTCACGGTCAGACAAATCACCAATAATTCGACGAACCGGCGGGGGCAAAATTTTGGCCAGCGTGGGAGTGGCAAGAATTTTATCCTCTTCAGCTAGCTGGGGATTCTTAAGGACGTCAATCACTTTAAGGGCATACACCCCCTGGAATTCGCGCTCCAAAATATTGTTTAAGGTTTTGAGTGCGCGGATAGAATTGGGCGTATTGCCAGCGACATAGAGTTTGAGAATATAGGTTTTCTTTAGGGGGCTCATATGGTTATGATTTGCTCTAACTTAGATAACTTTTGGCTGGCTGAAGAATATGGCTTAGGTGAAGGGAAGCGATGGATTATTGCGCTTTAAAGACACAATAACTAGTCTGGATTAATATCTTCTCGAGGAATAGAGCGGCGATACATTTCGCAAAGATGAGCAATCACGTCGATTAATGTTAAACGGTAGTCCAACAGGATGTCCTCGTTTCTGCCCTCAAGATTGAGCTGCTTTGAAAATTCATCCATCAGCTCCATATGAATTTCGACAACCTGGGCAACTGGAATATCTGCAAAAAATACGCTGTTGACATAATTGTCAATGTTAGAATTGGTCGAGCCATTAGAATTATTTGAGTCTGCCGGGGAAAAGTACTGGAGTATGATTTCTCGATAAATCTCCCGAAGTTCGCCTAACAACTCCTCTTTCTGTTCTAGCGTCATACGCTTGAAAAAAATATGAGGATCTCGCTTGTAATAGATCCCCATATAGCCCAGCCGCTCTTTCAATTTTTCTGCAAGCCGCTGCTGCTGACTGGCTAAATTTAGGGTTTCGGCAGCTCGATGATCAAGGGAATTTTCATCGGTAGATTGATGGGACTTGGGCGTGGGTAATTTCAAAAAGTTATCGATGGCTTGCCTAATTGCCTCAGAAGCCCGCTCAATTTTATCTGCCGTGAGATAAACAACGGCGCTGTGGTAGTCAGATGGATAATCGGAGAAATCGGGCTGATGACCAGCAGCGGTAAGGGGTTGCTCAGCCTTAGAACTAATTTTAGAGTGGGCATGTTTATCAGTGGCGTCCCAAACAACAGCAGGAAATAGGAGCTGTGCCGACTTTAATTGATGAAAAACATCCTCTTCGCTTAGGAAGGCAGAATCAATGATCAAGCAGTCGGTTTTAGCGTCGCTCTGGGTAACGACGTCCAGAAATACATCGACGCTCTGAATCCAGTGAGTATCACAAACGTGCTCTGCCAAAATATGGCGAAGCCGTACAATAGAGTCAGCTTTTTGAATTAGTGCCGTAATGGAAAATTGGGCAGGCAAGGAAATATATCTTACAGATTTTACAGGTCAGTTTTGATTTTGATCGGGAGCTTTTTCTAATGTTTTTGCCAGAGCAATATAGGCTTAACTGTCGGTTCAATGGAAGACGATTTTAATCAAAGTGATTTTGCCTAATGGTTTGCTGAGTTGGCCACTCAGTTGAGCTGAATATGCAAAGCTCAATCAATCTAATTTGAATAAGTGCTGCTTGCCCGATTGTAGATGACGACTTTTAGATGACGATAGAGGCCTACAGTTTAGACCTCGAAGCAGATGTTCGGCAGCCTACGGGCTAATGCACTAAATCCTTAACGATTTTGCGAGCTGTGGATTACAGAAGTCAGCCCTGTGAACTTTTTACGGTTTTGAAAAAAGAAGGCGCTTTACTTTAGGGCATTATAATGGTCTGTGACAGTACATGTACACGCAAGTTTTGGCTTCACTATTTTTGCCTTTGGCTCAAAGCCTGAGGTATATGGAGACTGTGATTAGAGCTACATAGAATGTCGGTTGCGATCGCGCTTCTGATGCGTGTTGATAACTGTCCTGCGACTGGCTGAGAGCGCCAAAAGGGCGATCGCTGACAGCGGCGCAGGTAATCGGAGGGAAACTGGCTAGGTGATATGCTGCCGTTGATCCGTCTGAACCAATTTTTAAAGGCTGCGCCGAGCTGCTGGCTTGACGATTCTGTTGCGGAATTTATCCAAACCTGCGATAGATTTGATTCGCTCCGTGGAATTAGTCGTGGCGTTTTTTATGGCGTGCTTCTAGATGCCGATCGGCAACCTGTAGGCTGCATTAATTTATGTCAGGCATTTCGGTTTTTGCAGGCCCACGGGGAAAAACTGGCCCACAGGCCTGATTCTAGTCCAGCCGATGGTGAGCATCAGCCGCCTTCTGCGGGGGCTATGCCCAAGGCAGGCGAGCCCATTTCGACCGTCTTGGGGCATCTGATCCAACCGGTTGGAATTTTTGCTGACGCTGCGGTTTTAGATGGGCAAATTCAGGCTCAGATTAAGCAGTATTCGGCCACGGCTTTGATAGATGCTGGGGGGCAATATCTAGGGCTTTTGGATCGAGTCTTGCTGTTAGAGGCGCTGGTGCAGTCTGCGACCTCAGGCGATCGCGGTTTTCTGGCAAAGCAGCCTGAGCCGTCCGCGGCCCCGACGCCCCGAGGGCCTTGGACATCGGAAGCGCCACGGACAGGCGATGCTCAGAGAGCCCCATCGGATTCACCCAACTTAGCCGTTTGGCATCATACGGCGGAAGCTTTGAGTCAGGCCCCGGTGCCGATTTTAATTCAGCGCGGCAGTGGCGAGGTTTTGAGCCGAAATCAGGCTTGGATGGAGCATTTTGGCACTTGGCAACCGTGGCAGGCTCAAGCGGCTAGTCCTTCGGGAACGGCGCTGGCAGTTTCGATTGCTCAACAGAACGCGTTGAGCCTGCTGAACGATGAACCATCGTCTTTGCACCGCAGCCTGCTGCCGGATATCGACATTCGGCAAACTGAAATTTGCGATGTCAATCACGACTGCGGACGGTGGGAAATTATCCGAATTCCCATTCAAATTGGCGGCGGTGATCGGCAAGCAAACGGGCCTCAGTCTATCCGCCGCGCCCCCGCTCCGTCAGCAGAGACGGCTGAAAGAATATGGCTTTGTTTGGGGCAGCGCTCGACGCCGCCGACGGATATCCAGAGCTCTGCTGAGCATGCCGGATCACAAGTTTCACCATCCTATTTAGAGCATGATCTTTTGGAGTGCTTAAATCACGAACTGAAAGGTGCCGTTACCGCTTTACTTGGACTGTCAACGCTGCTGCTAGATGTGCGGGTAGGACATTTAAACGAGCGCCAGCGCCATTACACATCGTTAATTTACCGAAATGGTCAAAATCTGAAGGCAACGACCAACGAAATTTTGGACATTACCCGAGCGATTGCGGGGCAAATTACCGTGATGCCCGTGCCGATGACCTTTGCAGAAGTGATTCACCAGGCGTATCAAGACGCGGAAGCCTACAACACCCTTAGGCGAAAAAGCAGCAGCCTGCCGCAGCCAAATCGCTCCAATCGCCTGCAGCGCACCATTCAGCCTGGGCTAGAGGCTATATTTGCCGATGAACTCCGGATTCGTCAAATGCTCACCCACCTGCTCAGCAATGCCCTGAAGCATACCCCTGCCTCTAGCGCTGTAGGGGTGACGGTGGAGCGCTGGCATACCTGGATTGCGATCACCGTTTGGGATGAGGGAAACGGGATTGAACCTGAACAGCAGCCTTATGTTTTTCAACGGCTGCAAAGCTTTGATACGGATACTTGCCAGCACTTTTCAGGGCCGGGAGCCGGACTGATTTTGGTGCGGCAGCTGGCCCGTCTGCTGGGCGGTGAGTTGACCTTTGAGTCCTCGGATCGAGGGAGTCGGTTCACTCTGTTATTGCCCTATCGCCAGTCTCCTGCCTTAAAGACATCCCAGCCGGAATCGCCGTCTAAACGCAATAGCCGTTTTGTGGTGTTGGTGGCTTGCGATCGCCACGTTATCTCGACGGTGGCCGATCAGCTGCGATCGCTGGGCTACCATCTTGCGATCGCCCGCTCCAACCGAGAAGCCATCGAAAAGGTAAACCAAATCCGCCCCCATGCGGTGTGTTTACATCCGGCACCGGCGCTTTCCCCAGATTGGATAATCCGTCAAATCAAGGCGACTCAGGCGCTGGCGCAGATTCCTTTAATTCAAATTCGGGCAGCCTCACCCTTGTCAGGGTCGCCGCCAGGATTATCGCCAGAGTCAGAGAGCCCGCCCGCCATCCAGGCGACCTCCGATGGTTCAATGCTAATCCCGGCTAGCGATGAGACCTGGCAGCGGGCGCTGCAGCGGCTCAGAGCCAATGTCGATCACCCTCGTCCCAATCGTCAGGAGCAGCTGATCATCCTGTATCTCAGATCGCCGAGCCGTGTACTAGAAGCTGCTGAAGAAGATCTCAGCCTGATTCTGCAGCACTATAACTGCCGGATTCTGGAGGTCGAGGATGTGGAGCAAGCCGATATGCTGGTGCTGATTTGGAAGCCTCAGGTCGTGTTGCTGGCGCCAGACATTAGCGAAGATCCCCAAATATTGTTTAAGCAAATCAGTCAGCAGCAGCATCTGACGCAGTTGCCCTTTGTGACCCTAACGGGAGCAATGTCCCATGCGGCCAATCAGTTTACGCATCTGATGGTCTATCCCTACCTAGCGCCGTTAACCCTGACCGTTAATGGCCATTCAGCTACCGGCCACTCAGCAGAGATTTGGCCCCTAATTGATGTGCTTAAGATGGCGGCAGCCCAGGGAAGTTAGAGAAATTAGGTGAAATGAACTGCTATAGCAGTCATGATTGGCCGACTGCGAGAATTCGGCCCCGTGTTCAATATCTTTGTATCTCGCCAAACCCAGGAGACATGAGACTATATGTACTATTCAGCGCTCAAACCTCTCAGTCAGCTGTAAAAAACTCGATTGTAACCAGACGCTCTTGAAGCCATAAGATACCGAGTAGCGCTATATTTCGGGTGTTCGCAGAGGGGACTATCGCCCATGAATGACGTTATGGTGCGGCTAGAAGGGGTCAGCAAAACCTATCAGCAGCGGCCAACCCTGCAAAATTTGACGCTTAAAATTGCTCCGGGCGAGGTATATGGGCTGCTGGGGCCAAACGGTGCGGGCAAAACCACCACAATTAATTTAATCTGTGGATTGCTCAAGGCCGACAGCGGCGCGATTTATCTCAAGGGTCAGCCGGTGTCCCACGCCACTAAGCCCTTAGTCGGCATTGTCCCCCAAGAGAATTTGCTCTACCGCAGTTTGACCTGTGCGGAAAATCTCTGGTTTATCGGGCAGCTATACGGACTCTCTCGGCGTCAGTGTCGTGAGCGTACGGCAGAGTGCTTGGCGGCGGTTAATCTTAGCGATCGCGCCCGTAGCATTGTTCAGGCTTTAAGCGGCGGTATGCAGCGACGGTTAAGCATTGCCGCTGCGCTGATACATCAGCCCCAGCTGATGATTTTGGATGAGCCCACAACCGGCCTAGATATCGAATCCCGCTATGAGGTGATGGATTTGATTACCCAACTGACCCAGGCGGGCACAACGGTGCTGCTGACCACCCATTTACTCAATCAGGCGGAGCGCCTCTGCCACCGCCTCGGTATTTTAGTAAGAGGGCGCTTACTCGCGGAGGGAACCCTAGCTGAGCTGCGGCGGCTGGTGCCTGCCCAGGAGATCGTTACCCTGACAACGCCTACCCCTGAGCGAGCCTTGGAGCGGGTGCAGCAAGACTTTGACTGCCGCTGCAGCGGCACCCAGATTACGTTTGGATTGCCCCACCCTCTAGAATTAAAAGAGCTGTTGGGCCTGTTTGACGGCATTGTCATTGACGCCATTGCTCGCCAGCCTGTGGGGCTGGAGCACATCTACCTAGAAGTGACCCGGCAGAAGCTTTTGGTGCCATCCTCAGCGGCTGACTCCGAGCGATCTGTCTTAGGCCACAAGCTGCCGGGCTAACCCCTCAAAGGACACTATATGGGACGCATACTGCTGGGCCTAATCCCAGGCTGCTGGGTGGCAGCGATCGCAATTCTCTCCGTACAGAACGCGACGCCGGTTCAACTGCAGTTTTTAGGGCTGCGCTCAATTGAGATGCCGGTGGGGGTTGCGATGGGCTTTTGTGCGGCGGTGGGTATGGCTACAACCGCAATTTTTATCGCCTTATTTTCGCGAAGAAATTCGCGTCGGTAGCTGAATTAGGTTGAGATTGAGACATATCCCTTAACGTTCTGCACACTGAGCTTTAAGTAAATATCAAGGTAACGGCTAATTCCAGCAATAAGGCCGTATATTGACACTTCAAAGTGTGGGTTTGGAGGATGAATGTTACCGATTGCGTCATCTCTGTCCTCGGTTACGCTATCGCGAAGGCAGGTTTTGCAGCTTCTGGGTATTGGTGCGGTAGGGGGACTGGTGGGGTATTCCCGCTGGAAGAAACCAGAACCCCATGTATTTGATTCAGATGTGATGATGCTGCCCCACCGAGTGGCGCAGCCCCGCAGTGCGGTGGTTGTTGGCGGGGGGCTGGCCGGGCTTGCGGCAGCCTATGAGCTGAGCCGGCGAGGAGTGGCCGTGACGCTGCTGGAGAAATCGCCCCAGCTCGGCGGCAAAATCGCCAGTTGGACGGTGCAGGTCGGCGATCGCTCCTTTCAGATGGAACACGGCTTTCACGGCTTTTTCCCCCAGTACTACAACTTGTTTAGCCTGGTGGATGAGTTAAAGATTGCCGAAAACTTCAAGTCTCTGGAGTTTTATTCGGTGATGTACCGCAGCGATCGCTACCAGCCCGAAATTTTTCGGCCCAGCCATTCTTCATTTCCCTGGAATGTAGTGGACCTAGCCGTCTCTTCAAACAATCGCTTTAACTGGGGTATTAACCTGCTGAAGCTCAAGCACCTGCAGGTTTTTCGAGAGATTAGCGGCTTTCAGATGCCTCAGAGCTACGAGCGGCTCGACCATATGTCTGTGGCTAACTGGGTTAAAGAAGATTTTCCCAAAGGGCTGTATGACCTGTACTTTTTGCCCTTTGCCAAGTCCAGCCTCAATGCCCCAGATTTAATGAGCGCTGGGGAGCTGATGCAGTTCTTTCATTTTTACTTTTTTGGCAATCCGGAAGGTCTGGCCTTTAACGGCACCCGTCAGGATATGGGCCGCAGCTTGGTCAATCCCATTGCCGATCACATTCGGGCCAACGACGGCGTGATTCACACCGAGGCCAATGTGCAGTCAGTGCAGTGGGAAGACGGCAAAGTCGCAGGGCTAACCTACACCACCGGAGAGGGTCAAGAGTCACCGTTTTGGGTGGATCGCAATCCGCTGCTGAGCACCGACGACCTAGAATATTTTGGGGCTGGGGATCGCCTGTTTCGGCTCTCTGCCCGCTCAGATATTGCCCTTTCGCTCACCTGCACCCATCAGGGCTGTACCGTGCAGCCGGGAGAAGCGGAGGATAGCTTTCACTGTCCGTGTCACGGGGCGGCCTATAGCGATCGTGGAGAAGTGCTGGGCGGGCCGGCCCGCCGCAACTTGCCCCAGTATCAGGTGGTCGAGCGGCAGGGTGATCGCATTTTACTGGCCTCCCAGGCGGCGGCGGCCCCGGCAGAGACTCTCACCGCCGACTACTATATTTTTGCGGCTGACGTCCCGGGCGTGCGGCACCTGCTCTCTCGCTCTACCGGCACGGTGGTACCGGCGGTGGCCCAGTCCATCGACCAGCTCTCCATTGCCGATCCTTTTGCGGCCGTGCGATTCTGGTTTGACCGGGATTTTGACTGGGATCAAAGCGACTTTACCTCCCTGTCGGGCTACCGGCTTACCGACAGCATCACCCTCTACCACCGCATTCAGGCAGACTACCAGCAGTGGGCGGCGGAGACCGGGGGCAGCGTAGTAGAACTCCACGCCTACTGCTATAAAGAGCGGGAGTTTCCTACCCAGGCGGCGCTGTTGGAGACCTTTGAAGCCGAACTCTACACCATCGTGCCGGCCCTACAAGCGGCGACCCTGCTGCACCGAGAGCTGGTGAATCAGAAAAACTTCTCGGGCTATCCCCCCAATAGCTACCGCGATCGCCCAGAAACCCAGTCGGCGGCGGCAAATCTTCTATTTGCGGGCGACTGGGTAAAAATGCCGTTTCCCTGCGGTTTGATGGAGCGGGCGGTCAGCAGCGGATTGTTAGCGGCCAATACGGTTTTGCACCGAGAAGGCAGCCAGCGTCGTCCCCTGTATACCGTAATGCCTAAAGGGGTGCTTGGGGTCTAGTGTTACGGCAGCCCGCGAACAGGTTTGAGCCGGGCTGTAAGTCAGATTGCTTCAATGCTAATTACCCCATCAGTACTCGGTGCTGTAGACAGTCTGACCAAAGCTATCGTGTCTCACCTATTGCCATGACGACATCTATTCACCTCTCAACCCCACCTGTTAACGCGGCTCAGACCACGGACGTGCGCCGGGCACCGCCGAATCTCAACCACTGGTATGGCGTTGCCGCCAGCGGTGCTGTGGGCTCCGGTCCGCTGGGTGTCGAGCTGTGGCAGCGCCCGATCGTGCTGTACCGCAACCCCCAGGGACAGATTCAGGCCATAGAGGATCGCTGTCCCCATCGCAATGTTCGTCTAAGCCACGGTCAGGTGGAGGGCGATCGCCTGATCTGTGCTTACCATGGCTGGGAAATTGACAGCCGGGGGCGCTGTACCCACGTGCCCTACCTAGGCGAGCGGCAAAAGCCGCCCAGATGCCGCCTCAAAACCTACCCCGTCCGGGAGCAAGACGGGTTTATCTGGGTGTTTCCGGGCGATCCCGCGCGGGCTGAGTCCACGCCGCTAATGGGGCTACCGGAGTGGGATCACCTCAACTACATTGCGTCTTGGGCCCAAATCGACACTGCCGCCCATTACTCTTATTTAATTGAAAATTTGATGGATATGTATCACGGCCATCTCCACGACAACTATCAGGCTTGGGCCGATCCGGTGCTGCAAACCATGGAGACCAGCGGCGATCGCGTAGATGCTCACTACCAGGCCCAAAGCTACTACCGGATCGATAAAATCTGGTCGGTGTCCCAACTGTTTATTCCGGCCCTGCGGCGACTGCACCCTGAACCCTTAGATGTCAGCTATGTTTACCCCCACTGGGCCTCTCGGCTGGGGGAAGACTTTAAGATTTACTGCCTGTTTTGCCCCGTCAACGCCCAGAGCACCCGGGCCTTTTTGGTACATTTCACGTCGTTAAATGCGTTTCATCGGCTGCACAAGTTGCCGGTTCCGTTTCGGCGCTGGGTTAAGCAGCGATTGTTTAACAGCGCCCGAGGACTGCTAAACGGCCTGATTGAACAGGATGTGCTGATGATGGAAGATGAGCAGCGCGCCTACGATCGAGGCAGCGATCGCCGCAATATCGAGCTAAATCCGGCTCTGGCAAAGGTTCAGAAGCTCATCCTATCTCAAGCGAGAGCGCATCAACCTCAGCAAATAAAGCATTAAGAGATGAAAAGACGGCTCAAAAAAGCTTTGAAATTAGGGCTGCTCTTAGCAACTGGTTTGATAACGGCAAGCCTCATTATTGTTTTTTCAATCGGCCCTGCTTTGCTTGCAAAGCGATTCAATCCCGTTGGCAATCAAGCCCTCGAAGTCATTGCTTCAGAGACCGAAATCTTGCATCAGTCACTCACGATTGT
>JBCDFX010000100.1:0-11137 GCA_039177155.1 Cyanobacteria bacterium P01_H01_bin.119 | reverse complement strand
GTCGCAGCGTGGCAATGCAGCCGCCTTGATCCACCGCCACATCAATAATGACTGAACCCGGTTTCATCCGCGCTACCAGCTCAGCCGTCACCAGTGTCGGCGCTTTGCGCCCCGGCACCAGCACCGCCCCAATTAGTAAATCAGCTTCAGGCACCGTTGCCTCAATCAGCCGTTGGCTGCTGTACAGCAGTTCGACCCGAGAGCCGAACAGCGTTTCGAGATAGGACAGGCGCTCCACATTAATATCGAAAATTTGCACCCGGGCGCCCATGCCTACCGCAATTTTGGCCGCCTCGGTACCAACTACGCCTCCTCCTAAAATCACTACCCGCCCCGGAGATACCCCCGGAACACCCCCCAGCAACACCCCCCGGCCACCCTGCTGCCGCTCTAGATAGCGAGCGCCAAACTGTACCGATAGCCGCCCCGCAATCACGCTCATCGGGGTAAGCAGCGGCAGTCTGCCATCTGCCGTAGCAACCGTTTCATAGGCGATCGCATGTATACCGCTCTCCAACAGAGCTTTGGTTAGCATCGGTTCTGCTGCCAGATGCAGATAGGTAAACAGCATCAGATCATCGCGAAAATACTCATATTCTTTGGGCTGCGGCTCCTTTACTTTGACCACCAGCTCCTGCTGCCACGCGATCGCCGGATCGCTCACCAACATAGCCCCCGCCATTTTGTAGTCTTCGTCCCCAAATCCGGCCCCGGCCCCGGCCCCGCCTTCAACCACCACCTGATGGCCCTGCTGACACAGGCTCTGCACCGTTGCTGGCGTTAATCCAACGCGAAACTCCTGGTCTTTAATTTCCTTGGGCAATCCAATCTGCATCTGGCTCTCTCCCTAATATCGGCCTTCCCCACTCGTCATCGTAGTAGAACCCCAGCCTGCGGCTGTAGTTTCCAAGTCAATTTACGATCTAAAGCGGATGAAGTGCGCAATTTTGATAAACGAGACAGCAGCAGATTTTGCTAATCGTGATTTTCTGCTACAGCAGTCTTCACAACCCCTATCCTAGATAAGGCAGATCCAACTGTATCTCACCAGCGATGGCCGATTCTTCCTCTTTCCTCCGCGATATCTGGTACTACGCCCTTCCCAGCAGCACCCTTAAGCGCGGCAAAACCCTCGCTAAAACCCTGCTAGGAGAGCCTATTTTGTTTGGTCGCACCCTGGCGGGCGACGCTTTTGCCATCCGAGATATCTGTCCCCATCGCGGCGTCCCCTTCAGCTACGGCTCCTTTAACGGACATGAAGTCGCCTGTGCTTATCACGGTTGGCGATTTAATTCAGCCGGAGCCTGTACCGCTATTCCATCCCTAACCGAAAATCAAACCCTAAATTTAGACCCGTTTCGAGTACGGGCCTATCCGCTTCAGGAGAGCCAGGGCAACATCTGGATTTATATGGCCAAAGGCAGCAGAGCCAAAACCGTTATCCCCCATACCGCCGCACCGGTTGTGCCGGGCTTTGAGGGCAGCACCTATCAGGCTATTCAGGTTATGCACTTTCCTTGCTATATTGACCACGCCGTCGTCGGACTGATGGATCCAGCCCATGTGCCCTACGTTCACCGCGCCTGGTGGTGGCGAGCCGAACCTGACCTCTCAGAAGAAATCAAAACCTTCGATCCCTCACCCTATGGCTTTACCATGCGAGACCATAATCTGATTCGTGAAACCTTTTTTTACCGGCTCTTGGGTAAATCCCCACGGGTAGAAATTGCCTTTCAACTGCCGGGAGTCCGCATTGAACGGGTGAAAACAGCCACCAATATTCTCTCAAACCTGACGACAATGACCCCCCTAAGTGAGACTGAAACAGAAGTCACTACCCTGTTCTACAGCACGCTGCCGTGGATTTCATTGCTTAAGCCCCTGCTGCTGCCCTTTGTGCGGACGTTTCTCAACCAAGACCGGGATATGGTGGTCAAGCAGCAGATTGGCCTGAAGTACGACCCCGCCCTGATGCTGATCAAAGATTCCGATACCCAAGCCCGCTGGTACTTTCAGCTCAAAGCAGAGTACGCCAAAGCCACGATGGAAAAGCGAGAATTTATCAACCCCGTCAAAACCCAAGTCCTCCGCTGGCAGAGCTAAAAGCTGCTGTTCAAGATGTAGCAGCCGAAGGGACGACTAGGACTACATCTATTTTTAACGTTTTGCCATGGGCGATTTCTGGTTTGCCATTCAACAGGCATTAAACACGCCGCTGCTCCGCATTGGATCTGCCACACTGACCCTAAGCGCGATCGCTCAGTTTCTGCTGGCTCTGTTAATTGCCCTGCTGGTGTCCTTAAGCTTTAAGTGGCTGCTATCCAATCAAATTCTCAAGCGGCTGGGCCTCAGGCAGGGTACACGCGAGTCCATTGCCACCATCTCCAGCTATGGATTTGGCGCCTTTATCTGTTTGGTGATTTTGCAGGCTTTAGGGATTAATCTGGCCTCAGTGGCAGTGCTGGCCGGAAGCTTAGGTATTGGCATCGGCTTTGGCCTGCAAGATCTCACCCGCAACTTCACCTGTGGTATCGCCATGCTGGTGGAGCAAAAGCTAAAAGTTGGCGATTTTGTCGAGCTGGAAGGGCTAACCGGCTATATCGTCGAAATTTCTCTGCGCTCAACGGTGATTCGCACCATTACCCAGCGCCATATTGTTGTACCCAACAGCAGCTTAGTTGGCAACCGAGTGATTAACTGGACCTACCACGACACCAAAGGATGGGTTCCCGTCTACGTTAGCGTCGCCCACGAGAGCGACCCCGTTGTCGTTATCGAAGCCTTGCTCGACTCAGCCTATTTAGAAGAAAGCGTCTCCTATGAGTTTCCCCCAGAAGTTTACTTTATTAACTTTGGCGAAAACGCCCTAGAGTTTGTGCTGTGGATTTGGGTCAACCGAGTTGACCTTAAGCATAAAACCGAGAGTTCCCTGCGCTTTATCATTGACCAAAACCTGCGCCAGCATCACATTCGCCTCGCCTCGCCCCGCTATGAGCTGTGGCACCGCAACCCCAACGTCGTGATTCAGGGCCATAGCGATGACTACCGCGACTACACCCGGCTTCAGCAGGCCACTCAAACCTTCAGCGATGCCTACCCCAAACCCATAGCCGTTAGGGATTTGCTGCGTCAGATTGACTACTTCAAAGACTGCAGCACAGTTGAGCTTAGAAAACTCGTAGAAATCGGCCATCGCCGTCGCTTAGAAACCGGCGAAATACTCTTCAAAGTTAACGATCCTGCCGCCGGATTCTACATTATTTTGTCTGGCTCTGTGGGCTATTCCCTCACAGACAGCAACCTAGACCAATCGCCTACCGTTCTCAGCGCCGGGCAGTTTATTGGCGAATTTTCTCTAATGTTGGGTATCCCCCGCACGGTAACCGTCAAAGCAATGGAAGACACCACTGTCTTTGCCATTAACCCCCAAGGCTTTAAGCAGATTTTGCAGAGCCAACCCCGCCTTTACAATCTAATCGTCCAAGAAATGGGGCGTCACGAAGTTGAGCTAACCCAGCAAAATCGAAGACTGCGGGAGCTAGGACTGATCAATAACGAATACGACAACAATCCGGTGGCCTGGGTTCAAAAGCAGCTTGAGAAGCTATTCGCGCTTTAATAATAACTGAGTCTAATTCATAACAGCCCTAGCCCGCCGCTGGTGCACTAGCTCCAGGGCAAACTCCAGGGCGGCCACCATACTGGTGGGATTGGCAATGCCTTTGCCCGCAATTGCGAAGGCCGTTCCGTGATCGGGCGACGTGCGCACAAACGGCAACCCGATGGTGGTGTTAACAGCGCGATCGAAGGCCAGCAGCTTTAGCGGAATCAAGCCCTGATCGTGATAAAGCGCTAAGTAAGCATCATGGGCATGGACCTGGTGATTATACCTGGCCTGCTCTGGCTCCACCCAGGCCCGTCGCCCATACCAAGCCTGCCCTGGCTCCACCCAGAGTGTATCTGGGGGGACAGGGCCATCTAGCACAGCGTTGGGGTACATCTCACGCTGTGTCGCAATCCAGGGCGTTAGCCAGTCTAATTCTTCGTGTCCAAGCTGCCCTTCTTCCCCACTGTGGGGATTAAGCCCTGAAATCGCGATTCTTGGCTGAGTCAGCCCAAAGTCTGCTTTAAGACACTCAATCAGCAACGACAGCTTGGTGCTCATCAGCCCTGGCGTCAGGGCATCCGGCACCGCCCGCAGCGGAATATGGGTTGTAGCCAACAGAGTTTTTAATGTCCAGTCAGTGCTGCCCGGGTCAATATGGGGCGATCGCGCCACAAACAGCATGCCAAAGCGATCGACTCCCGCCCCTTCTGCCAGCAGTTCAGTCTGTCCGGGATAAACATGGCCCGCCGCTTTCCAAGCCGATTTTGCAATAGGGGCTGTTACAATCCCATCAAATTCCCCCGCCACGGCTCGCTCAATCGCCATTTTCAGCGCCCGAAAGCTCACATCTCCGCTCGCCCCATTCCCGCGCCCCCAGGTAATCTGGGCAGCCTGAGTCCCGTCTAGCGGCACATCCAAACTGTTGAGTTCGGCTGGATGGGCCATTGTATCCTGGCCATCTCTCTCAATGCGCTGGCTGAGCACCTGATAGTCTTGCAGCAGGCGCGATCGCGGCCCAACCACGACAATCTCAGCGTCTACACTGCCCGGACGCAGCAGTTTTCCCAGCGCTTTTAACACCACCTCTGGGCCAATACCTGCCGGATCGCCCATCGTGACCGCAATCCGAGGACGACGGGTGGTGAGCATAGGAGAAGCAGGGCTATCCATAAACACTGACAAAATATCTAACACTCACCATGACAACATTCACCATAACAATCAGCAGCATCAGACTACACTTACCCTAGCGCGCTGGTTATCAGAATATGGTGTTTGCCAAATCAGTCACAAGCCAAATCAGTCACAAGCCAAATCAGTCGCAGGCTACAGTTACCCCATATCGCCTGCCCCAAACTGACCTAAAATAATCTGACGCACTATGGCGCATTGATGAAATCTCCTACCATTCTGAGAATGACTTGATTGAAAGACCTCATTCTGAGAACAATTTAGTAATCTTTGAGGAATCTATTAATTATGGGCAGCGAAATTTTTAATACAGCGATCCTAGCTTTCGGCCTGATTTTAGTAGGTCTTGCCCTCGGGTTTGTCATGCTTAAACTCCAGGGCGGCGAAGAATAACAGCGGCTTAGCATTCGCGACCCCAGTGCGGAACATGAGAAGAATCTGATACGCTTATAAAAAGTTAACCTTTTACACACCCCTCATGACTCTACTCATTGTTGGCGCAACAGGTACCCTAGGACGGCAGATCGCTCGACGGGCCATAGATGAGGGGCATGACGTTCGGTGTCTTGTCCGCAGCTTTCAAAAAGCTGCCTTCTTGCGCGAGTGGGGTGCAACCCTAGTGCAGGCTAACCTGTGCCGGCCTGAAACCCTAGCTCCCGCCTTTGAAGATGTCACCGCTATTATTGATGCCGCCACCGCCCGACCCAATGATTCGAACGGTATTTATAAAGTCGATTGGGATGGTAAAGTTGCCCTAATTCAGGCTGCTCAGCAGGCCGGGGTTGAGCGCTACGTCTTTTTCTCAATTCTAGATTCTGAGAAATATCCCCACGTGCCGCTGATGGATATAAAGCACTGCACCGAGAAGTTTTTGGCTGAGTCTGGCATAGGCTACACCATTCTGCAGCCCTGCGGCTTTCTTCAGGGTTTGATTGGTCAATATGCCATTCCCATCCTAGAGAAGCAGGCAGTTTGGGTAATGGGCGAAGCAGCCCCCATCGCCTTTATGAACACCCAAGACATTGCCAAATTTGCGGTCAAGTCCCTATCTTTGCCTCAGACCGCAAACCGCAGCTTCCCGCTAGCGGGAACTCGAGCCTGGGGCGCTTACGAAATTGTTCGACTGTGCGAACGCCAGTCTGGGCTAGAAGCAAAAGTCTCTCAAATGCCCCTAGGCTTGCTAAAAGGAGTGCGGCGATTGACCCAGTTCTTTCAGTGGGGTTGGGAATTTTCCGATCGCTTGGCATTTTCAGAGGTGATCGCCAACGGCGCACCCATCGATGCCCCTATGGATGAGGTCTACGATGCCTTTGAAATGGATCCCTTCGAAACTACAACCCTCGAATCTTATATGCAAGAGTATTTCAGCCGCATTATGAAAAAGCTGAAAGAGCTTAACTATGAGCGGGAAAAAATCGACAAAAAGAAGCTCCCGTTCTAAATCTGTTTTAGTTGCTGCAACTGATACGAAGCGTGCTGCGATCGCCCAGTGATTCAGCAAGTGATTCCATAGATTTTACTCAGGTGGTCAGGTTGTACGGTACGCTAGATTGGCTGAAAGGCTTGTAAAAGCTAGCCTCAAACCAATTGTGCCATCTTAATTTTCGTCTCGAACCGCTATGGTCTCATTAACGCCTGCCGCTCGGTGGCAACATCAGTTTATCGATACAAATCGCATTCGTCTCCACTGCATTACCCAAGGAGAGGGTGAGCTGGTGGTTCTACTGCATGGTTTTTTAGAATTCTGGTACTCCTGGCGTTATCAGATTCCATCTCTAGCGAATCATTTTCGAGTTGTTGTGCCCGATCTGCGAGGCTATAACGATTCTGACAAGCCTCAAAGTGGATATGACCTAGATACCCTCAGCAAAGATATCCACGGTCTTATTCAAGGGTTGGGCTACCAGAAGGCCCATATCGTAGGCCATGATTGGGGCGGCACCATCGCCTGGCACCTGGCCCACTCCATGCCGCAGAGCATCAACCGCCTGGCGATTCTCAATGCTCCCCATCCTCAGCGGTTTCGGCGTGAGCTTTGGAGCAATCTAGATCAGCTACGTCGCAGTTGGTATTTGCTGGCCCTGCAAGTTCCCGAACTGCCCGAATGGCTCCTGCAGCAAACTCTGATGCCGCTGCTAAGCAGCCTCTTTCAGCAGCAGTCCGTCCGCAAAGGCGCATTTTCGGCTGAGACTCGGGCCCTTTATCAGGCCGCCCTGCAAAAGCCAGGAGCGCTGATATCTGCCGTTCGTCACTATCGACAGTTTTTATCGCCCCAGTCTTGGTTAGGCTACGTGGGTAAGATGCTGCCCCCGATTAAGGTGCCTACCCTGGTGCTTTGGGGTGAAGAAGATACCCTGCTTAGCCACGACTTGCTCAAAGGCGTTGAGCGATTTATTGCCGCACCGTTTCAAATCAAGCGCATTCCCGACTGTGGCCACTGGATTCAGCAAGAGGTTCCGCTGACCGTCAATCGGGAGCTACTGAACTTTTTAAGCAATCGTCAATAGTGCTTGAGGCTAAACGTGCTTGAGGCTAAACCGCCGCTGCAGGCTCCGCAAATTCCCCGGTACCGCGTAGAGCATCTAGAAAGGCATATACGGCAGGCGTATGCAGCCCCTCACTTAATAACGTTGCGCCAATGGGCCGCGACAGGCTAAAAGGAAGCCGACACACCTGCACCGATGACGGAATAGGTGCTGCCGCCATTTTTGGCATAATCGCAATACCCAGTCCTTGGCTCACCATACTCACCATGGACGAGTCGTGGCGAATACGATAGGCCATTTCAATGGGCTGCCGGGTGTCTTTTAGATAGCGATCTAGGCGGGCGAAGCAGCTGCTGTGGCTGGAGCTAATCAGCGGATGAGCTTGCAAATCGTCAAAGGTGAGCTGAGCATCCCGCAGCCCTAACTGAGGCGGCAGCAGCGCAATATATTCGTCATCCAGCAGCGGATAGCGCTCAAACTCTTCCCCAGCAATAAGCTCAGCTACGCAAATATCAATCGTTCCCTGCATCAACCCCTGCCGGAGCTGATGGATCTCGTCCATTTCCGCAATTGTAATTTGCACATCGGGGTAGCGGCGGTGCAGGCGGGCGATCGCACCAGGAAGGACATTCGTCGCCACACTTCTAAATGAGGCAACGCGTACGGTGCCCCCTTGCAGCCCTTTGGCCTGTTGAGCATCTTGAGCAATCCCGTCGAGCAGCCCCAGCATATCAGTCGCTTTGCGCATAATGCGATCGCCCACTGGAGTCAACTGAGCCCCATAGCGGCCTCGATTGAGCAAAACAACCCCTAGTTCTTCTTCCAAGGTTGCGATCGCGTGGCTAATGGTGGACTGAGTGACATCAAGCTGTAGCGCTGCCGCACTGAAATTGCCGCACTCTGCGATCGCAACCAGCGCCCTAAGCTGAGAGAGTTTCAGTCGCAGTAAATTCATCGCTCAACCTCAAAGCTGCCGGTGATGGTTGGCCAAATGGTCTAATCCAAACTCAAAAAGGGCCTGACCCTACACCAAGTCAAGCCTATCCTATCCCTCAAAACCTGAGGTATCGATTTCTTGCATAAAAGCTATGCATACGATGCTTTGGCACTCCTAAAAGGGGTGACTACAGTAGGGATAACACAGCAAAGAGGCCGTTTGATGTCCCCCGAAGACTGCCAAGAACTGGCATATCGGGCTCACTCAAACAATGACTAAAAGCCGTATCAAACCGCCTTCTTTGGCAGTCAATCAGTCATTTTTACGCCGCTATCTTAGGACTCAGCATCATGACTAGCTCCACCAACTATACCCCGAAAGTTGTTTTAGAACAGAATCGAGCCAACCTCGAAAAGTCCCTTCGTGTCAGCCGTTTGGCCCTGATCAAGCACGCTTTGCTGTCCTCGCTCCAGCGCTCAGGCGCAGCCCTAATAACCGCGCTCACCGCCGGCGATGAGCCCCGTATTAAGGTAATTAATAGAGCCGAAGGAAAAGTCTGGAAAGTCTTTGACCCGATCACTAACCAGAAGCACTTTTTCGAGAGCGAAGCAGGGCTGCGAACCTGGTTAGAGCAGCGCTACTACTTAAACTAAAAAACGATTGTCAATTTGAGCCCCTTAGCCAGGGCTGCAAATCAGCCGGCAGCGCCACGGTTTGCCGGGTCACCGGGTCAATGGCGCAGTGTAGGGTTTGGGCGGTTGCAATCAAAACATCCTGGTGATGAATCTGATAGGCGATCGCAAACTTATGCTCAGCCAGCCCCGTTGGCGCAACCTGAACGCAGGCCAAATCCCCGCAGCGCAGGGGCGATCGAAAGTCAATATCAGCGTGGACAATTGGCACCGCGATCGCCCCTGCGCCAAAAAACTGATCCAGATTAACGCCGGCATCTGCCAACGCTGCTTCATAAGCTTCGTGGCACAGAGACAGTAGGTTCGAAAAATAAACTACCCCCGCCCCATCGGTTTCTCCAAAACGGATGGGGCGGCAATAGATAAAGCGCATTGAAGCTGTGCCTTCCTAACTTGCGTTAGGCTGAGCTGGACGGAACGGAATATCCAACGCCTCTGGGTCCTCTGGCTGATCTGCTTCGGCTTGAGAGGCCAAGGTAGCCAGGGGATTTTCCAGCACCGCTGCAAAGTTAACTAAGGTTTGCTGCAACAGCTCATTTGGATTCACCGCAATCCACCCGTCCCCGGTCAGTTGGCGAACTTCAAAGTGCAGGTGTGGCCCGGTAGAGTTGCCGGTGCTGCCCACTAAGCCAATCACATCGCCTTGGTCAACCCACTCTCCAGCCTGCACCAGCAGCCGAGATAAGTGACCGTAGAGAGTTTCCTGCTGGCCGTCTTGACGGCGCAAAATCACCGTAAATCCGTAACCGCCCACATAATCAGACACCACCACCTGGCCCTCGTGGGAGGCAACCACAGGCGTTCCTATAGGCGCGCCAAGATCAGTTCCGGAGTGAAAGCGGGTGTCGCCAAAAATGGGATGGGTTCGCCAGCCAAAGAGAGAAGTAATAGGAGCCGGAGTCGCCAGCGGAAAGATAAATGCCTGAGCCGTTTGCCGCAGATTGTTAAGCGGACGCAGCATACGGTTATAGTACTCCCGGCTGGCGATAGAACTGCCGCCTACCGTAATCCCCTGGGAACTAATATTGACCGGACCAATATTGATGCCGCCAGAGGCGTCGCCGCTAGCAATGGCGCTACCCTCATCAGTTGGTTCTGACCCGCAGCCGTTGATTAGGTTACTGCGATCGCCTAAGGTCACCTTGCACCCGGTGGAGCGCTCAGCAAAAACAACATCAGGAGAATCAGGATTCGCCGTTTCCCCTACGCTGTATTCCGTCGGGTCAATAAACACATCACTGTAGCCTGGAGGCACATTGCCAATCGGCGTTTCGGGTTCTTCATAAACAATGCTGGGCAAGGGTTCGGGAGCTGCAGAGGCCCCACCTTCAGGCGGTTTAGGGGCAGGTTCAGCCGCCGGTGGCACAGCGTCCACCGATTGGGCCGTTTGCCGGGGCGGCACTGGAGCGGAGTTGACTGCTGGGGGAGCCAAATCAACTGCCTCAGTCGAAACCCCAGTCGAAACTTGATGGGCTTCGGTCGGCATACCGTCGGCTTGAGCCCAGGCCAGGCCACCACCTATCACCAGAGCACCGACACTGCCCGCCAGCGTCGCAAGCTGAAGAGTGAACCGGGGTAACCCCCTGCTTGTTCGGCTTAAATATGACCGATCTAAGTCTGACAACTGGGCCATCAACGCTGCTCCGAATTTACCGTTACCCGACCGTTACGTATTGTATCCCAGGGCGATCGCGCCCGGTTGATACTCTATCTCACTACTGCGCTCTGTCAACGCTGCCGCTGAAGAATTTCCTAAAGACTTAACCAGCGCCCTAAGGCGGAGATTCCCTCTAGAGGAGACGCCAACTACCTTGCCCAGGTGCCCGCTCTGCTCGTCTGGAAGTTGAACCATTTGGCCTAAGTTAATCAGCAATTTCTCGTAGTCTGCCACGAACTGGGCGCGATCCGGGTGCTGACAGCGATAGTAGCCGCTAACAATACCCATGAGTACCGCCGCCGCCAGTCGCTCTAGGCTATCAATTCCATCCGCGTTTAGAGGCATCGGGAAAGATTTAAGCCCAATTCCGTTAGCAGGCACCGGGTTAGCCCAGTTGATGCCCACGCCGATAACACTCCAGGTCAGCCGCGCCGCCGATATCCGGCTTTCGGTCAAAATGCCCCCCAGCTTGCGTCCAGCCAGCACCAAATCATTGGGCCACTTAAGCCGCACTGGCACCCCAGCCGCACGCAAAGACTGGGCAATGCCCCAGGCGCTGGCCAGGGT
>JBCDFX010000099.1:0-11181 GCA_039177155.1 Cyanobacteria bacterium P01_H01_bin.119 | reverse complement strand
TACTCGGCCTTGGTTACCTCCGCCGGAGGATTGCTCTCAAACTCGGGCACATTGCACTGGCCGCCCACCACTTTGCCGGGGCGGTTTAGGCCCAAATGCACGGCGCGGCATAGCACTAATGGGTCACCGCTGCGCCCCTCAACGCCCACCGTAAACGCGTTGGGCGGCAACCTTTGCCCGGCCAGAACTTCGACCCACTGATGATTGGTAATGGTGTAGCGCAGTTGCGCCTGGGTAGCCACGAGCTGTATCGCCTGCTGCAAGATAGGTTGAGCTGGCGTGGCACTGCTGCCTGCGCGGGTTGGCTGAGGGGCTTGGGAACTCAGCACGGTGTTGACCACGGGTTCAAACAGCGCGGCGAAAAACCCGATACCCGCAATGGTCAGCACCCCGCGACACAGGCGGCCCAGGGTATAGGCCGTGGAAGAAGCGCCAGAGAGATTTCTAAGACGATTAGCCATAGTCGGCAGATAGTCGGCACGTGAAGGGTAGATAGTGGGTACAGGTGTACCCATGCTTATTAGTACATATTAACCATATTGAGTCAAGCCGATTGTTAGTGGTCCCAATGAGTGGCTCAATGGGGCTGCAGCTCACTGGGGGGCTCACAGGCGATCGCCAGGCTCTTTTCGGTGCGGGGATGGACAAAGGTCAATTCCCAGGCGTGGAGCCAGTAGCCAATATCGCTGGGAACCGGCAGTTTGGTTTGGCCCGGTGCAGGGCGCAGTCGGGGGCTGCCGCCAGGGAGATAAAGCGGATCGCCCAGGAGCGGATAGCCTGCCGCCGCCAGATGAATACGGATTTGGTGGGGGCGTCCGGTGTGAATATCCATTTCCAACAGGGTGCGATCGCGCCACCGGGTCAGCACTCTGCCGTCGCTGTGGGCCGGAGAACCATCGGGATGAGCGCCGTAGAGATATCCCAGTTCGGGGTGGGGAACTTTGCCAATAGGGGCGGTGAGCACAAAGCGATCGCCTAAGTTATGGCCCGGTGTAAACGGCCCAACCAGAGCGCGATAGAGTTTTCGCAGCGATCGCGGTTTTCCCAAATTCTGACTCGACTGCCGCATCTGCCGGCTTAGGTGTGCCTTAGCCAGGGGCGATCGCGCCAGCAGCATTATCCCAGAGGTGCCCCGACCCAGACGATGAACGGGCACAGGCGTGTCTTGGGGATAGCGCTGTTGCAGCAGATGCAGCAGCGTATTTTGGACAAAACTACCGCCCGGCAGCACGGGTAAACCAGCGGGTTTAGCGATCGCCAGCAGGTCTGCATCTTGGTAGAGCACCTGAAACGCTAGGGGAACGGATGGCTCTATCCACGGGGGACGATGGTAGGTCAGGTTTTGGCCGTTCTGCAGAGGCGTTTCGGGGGCGATCGCGGCTCCATTGCATAAAATTTGCCCCGCCAAAATGCGATCGCGCCACTGCTCTCGACTGGAATGGCGATAGCGGTAGCTGTAGTAATTCAAGACCGTGTAGCCCGCAAACAATTGGGTCACGCGATCGCGATAAGTCCAGCCCTGATTGACCGTTAACGATTGGCAAAATGGGGAACGCTGAGTCAAGTTCTGCACCGTGGTGGAATTAGACCCCATCCGATTGGGAAACTGGCGTTTTGAGGGTTTGGATGTGATCCAGGTCTCGATCGATGGACTGGTAAGACACGGTTACGTTTAGCTGTCCTGAATACGTTGTTAATTTTATTTCTGAATGACCTATGGCAATGCAATATCCGCTCGAACTAACCTTTAAGTTTTGGTCTTTAGCCCCTCAAATGTCCATTAAGGACGCGAATGAAAATACGCTGTTTTACATCCGGCAAAAGCTGTTTAAGCTCAAAGAAGCCATTGGTGTTTTTGCTGATGCCGAGCGATCGCAGCTGGTATATGAAATCAAAGCCGATCGAATTATTGATTTTTCTGCCCGCTACAACTTTTTTAATACCCACGGTGAAAACATTGGCGCGGTTAAGCGTCGCGGCCTTAAGTCAATTTGGCGCGCCCGCTATGATATCTACCGGGGCGATGAGGTGGTATTCACCATTCAGGAAGAAAACCCCTGGGTCAAAATTGCCGATAGCCTATTTGCTGAAATTCCCATTGTCGGCATATTTACCGGATACGTATTTAACCCCACTTATCTAGTGCAGCGCCCCGATGAGTCTACGGTTATGAAGCTGTCCAAAAAGCCTGCATTCCTATCTCGAATTTTTAATATCAAACAAATCGATCGGCTCAGCGATATTGAAGAAGCTGAAGTTCTCTTAAGCCTGATGATGATGCTCTTACTTGAGCGCAATCGCGGTTAAATCCATAGGTCTTTAGGCGAGAAGGGGAGCAGTGGTTTGATGTCCCTCTCTCAAGGTGGGGAGAGGGATTTAGGCTTCGACCTGATTGCAGCCAAAGAGTGAGGCCACCAGGGTGACATGCTCCCCCCCGTCACCCTGGTGGCCATCTTTTCCTGGTGATCATCTTTTCCTAGTGACCATCTTTTATGGATTAGATTGCTCTAAGTGAGTTTTTGCAGTTTGCGCCACAATATCAGAATCATCTTGGGTCATCTGCTGCAAGACGTCTTGTGCAGTTGCGTTTTGGGCAAAGTGGTTGAGCGCTTGCACAACGCGATGACGGGTTTGCCAATCGGGATGGGTCGCATAGGGGATCAGCAGCTCAATGGCGCGCTCATCTCCAAGCTCGCCCAGCGCGCCAATGGCTGCGGTTTTAACCAGCTCATTGGTGGAGCCCATGGCTTCTTTCAGTAGCTCAAACGCTTTAGGCTCGCCGAGTTCTCCCAGGGCGGCGATAATGCTGAACTTGACGAGCCACTCTGGCGTAGCATCGTAAACGGCCCGAAGCGACTCGAAAAGCTGAGTAAATTTTAGCGCCCCAATGGAATCAGCCGCCGCCGCCTGAACGTCAGGTTCGGGATCGGATATCAGGCGATCGCGGAGCAGTTCAGCAGCGCTGTCTTTATTGTGATGGCCCACCCCAGATAGCTGGCTCACAGCAGCATATCTAACGCGGGCGTTGCTGTCGGCACTGGCAATGGATAAAAGCTCAAAGGCGATCGCAGGCTCAAGTGCCCGCATCTGATTGACGGCAGTAATCCGCTCACCAAAATCTTCCGATGCCAGCTTTTCTCGAACGCTGTCAGAGGTAATAGTCATGCTACTGGTGTTTGATAGAACGCTATTGTTTGGGTCTGTGTTAGGTTTTGGCGGTTACCGATAACACGCCCTAGGGCTGAGGCTGAAGCTGCCGCTGCTGAGCCATTTCACGGACAATATCGCCTCGGGTCAAAATCCCAACCAGGGTTTGGGTTTCGTCGAGAACGGGCAGGCGTCGAACATTGCGGTCGTGCATTAGTTGGGCCGCTTCCCGGACGGTGGCATCGGGATTTGTTTTAACCACGGTCTTGGTCATTGCATCTTGGACCTGCTGCCCCAGCACTTTATGGAGTTCTTCCTGATATCGGGCAGGGTTCTTGAGGTAGATAACGCTGTCCAACACCATGATGTAAGCGGGCAGCGGCACGCCAATGGCCTTCCACATCAGGTCTGATTCGGATAAAATTCCCACCATTTTTTGTTGCGCATCAACAACGGGTAATCCGCTGATTTTGTGGTGAGCCAGAAGTTCTATCGCGGTTTGTAGCGGTGTATCGGGCTGAACGGTAATGGGTTTACGGGTCATGACATCTGCAACGTGCTTAGACATGATTTCCCCCTTTTGATATGCAGAGAGGCTACCAGACTGGTGGTCTGTGCCTTTATTGTAGGGAACTGTTCATTTTGAACCGTCAGACTTTCACAGGTTGTTACATCGCAGACTATTGAGGCGCCAGTCGCTGTTGGGCCTGATTCTGATTGCTTTGAAGCGTGGCTTGGAGTTCAATTAGCTGTTCCAAATGAGTCTCAAGCTGGGTGAGCTTTTTCTTGGCTTCTACCTTACGCTGGAGAGCGGCGCGGGCCAAGTCTTCTCGGTTTTGATCCAGGGCTTTTTGGGCGACCCGATGCCAATTGTCTTGGGTTTGTCGCGCCTGCTGGTACTGGGCGCGAATCCGGCTGAGGGCGATCGCGATATTTCCATTGGCTTTTTGAAAAAGCTGGAGCGCCTGTTCTGGAGAGCGATCCCGCGCAGTTTGGTCAATCAGCGATCGCAGTTGAGGCTGGCCCAGCCAGTCGAGCCGCAGACCAAAGGTGGTCATTTGCTCACACTCACTGCGCCCCACCTTGCACCAGGTTGCAAAATGTTCACAGTTATTGAAAAACACGTCGTACTTGCGCTCTCCCAGACGGCTTTCGGCTCGCTCAATCACGTCGTTGGCAATTAGGGATAGCGGCTGCTCGCGCGTATAGATTTGCTGCCCCATGGCAAAAGCCTCTCGGGAGGTGCGGGAAACTTCCGCCTCTCCTACCTTGCGATAGTGAATAATGGTGCCGTCGCCGCAGTCGATACCGTGATGCTCATAAGCTCCGGGTAGGCCCATTAACTGCCGCATAACGTAAACCTGCTCTCCCCTCGCCATTATGCTTTGGGAGGATGAGCGGTAAAGGGCTGGACGTGAGTAGTTTGGGCCGCTTCCAAAGGAATCTTGGCATTAGACTGCTGTTCGGGCTCTGTTGCAGACTGGGAGCTAACGGTTGAGGGCTTCTGCTTATTGGCGATCGCGGCCTTGACTGCTTCCAGCCCCTCAGCGCCGAGCCGAATTTGAATATTGGGGCCAGAGCGAGCCAGCCGAATTACAATGCCGTCTTCAGCGGGCACTTGGGTAATGCGCTTACCGTCCAAGTAGGTGCCATTGGTGCCAATGCTTACCACTTCCCACCCTTGCTGGCTATGGCGCAGCTCAACGTGGTGGCGAGAAACCACCGCGCTGTAGAGAATCACATCGTTATCGGTGGAGCGACCAATCCGAATTGTATCTCCTGCCTCAAAAGTCCAGTGCTGAAGGGGTGTCTTATTCAAAGGGTGTAAGAGAGAAAGCGTAATCACATTCAATAGCTCACGATTGCTGGAATAAGAAACTCACTTTGTCACCTTTGCCCAACGCGAAGCGATCGCCCGCTCTGAGCCGATGGCGGTTGCCGGGGGGCAAGGGCAAGTTGTTAACGTAGGTGCCATTAGAGCTACTTGCATCCTCCAAGTAGTAGACATCTCCCTCAACTCGGATGCTAGCGTGAACCCGAGAGACAATTTCAGAATGGGGAAAACCGGACACATCAATCACGGGGGGAACGCGATCGTTGGGCTTCCCTAGATGAATAATAGTCAAATCTGGCGGCAGTTCTATCGTCGTTTGGGTTTGGACATGAAAAATCTTGGCCGCATTGATCTGGATACGGGTAGCCCCTTCGGGTGCTGCTATCGGCGCAACCGCCGCAGTCGGCGTGGGGGCAGGAACCGCGCTGGGCGGTTCAGCCGTGGCCGGTTCAGCAAGAGGGGGATTAGCGGGTGGTTCAGGAACTACTGCCGGAACTTCAGCCTCGCTTGGGTCGGGCGCTTCAAGGCTGGGGGCAGGTTCAGGTACCACTCCAGGTGATTGAATCTGGATGGGGTCAGGCGTAACCAGCGGATCGGGCTGGATCAGATCGGGCATAGCAGATTCAGCTGTCGGCTCTGGCACGGCCTCTGGTGATTCTTTGGACGCTTCTTCTGGCACTTCTTTTGATACTCCTTCTGGCACTTCTCCGGTTAGCCCCGGCATCTGTAATAGAGGAGGCGTCACGGCGGGCCGGGTTTTGACAGTTTCTTCTGCCGCCTGAGACGCCCCTAAAGACGAAGCTGAATGGGCGATCGCCCTGAGATCAAATCCGCACTGACCGCAAAAGCTAGCGTCAGACTGCACCGATGCGCCGCAGCTAGGGCAACCGGCCAAGGTGGGCAGCGGAGTGTAGCAAGCTTCGCACTGGATGGCACCGCCTGGGTTTTGATGGCTGCAGTTGGCACATACAATCATGGACTTCTTAGGGCTATGATTCATCTTAAAAGAGTCGGCGACGGACCAAACAGGTTCGCAGACTTTGTCAACTATTGTTTACGACCGCACCTGCTGCTTGATCGAGTAGCCATATTAGATCGCCATCGGGACGAATTAGCCGGGCTGGGTAGCTAAAGTCTTCTCCTGTCTCTGCCAAAACCTGGGATAGAGCCCCTTGCTTGTTGGCTCCGGCCACTAGAAAAATAACGGTGCGTGAACGATTAATTAGCGGTGCCGTAACGGTAATACGGGGATCGTTAGCCTTGTAGCCCACGGTAACCCAGCGATCGCTCACCTTAAGAGCCGCCGTGCCCGGAAATAAAGAGGCGGTGTGGCCATCATCGCCCATTCCCAGCAGCACAATGTCAATCCGGGGGCCGGCAGGGTTATCGGCGCTGCTATCTAAGGCTTTGAAACAGTCGACCAGTGTGGCTTCATACTGCTCAGCTGCAATCCCTGGCTCGGCTGCCTCTGTCGGCACGATAAAAATCTGCTCAGGCGGAATGGCGACCCGATCGAGCCAGGCTGTCTTGGCCATGCCCGCATTGCTGTCTGGATGATCAACAGATACGTAGCGCTCATCGCCCCAAAAAATATAGAGCTTGTCCCAGGGTAAATCTTGTTTTGCCAGGGCTTCATATAGGGGTTTGGGCGTGCTTCCGCCGGCTAACGCCAGGGTGCAGTAGCCCCGCTCAGCGATCGCCTGTCGAATGGCCTCAATCACAAGGGTCAGCCCGCGCTCCACCAAGGCTGATTTATCGGCAAGAATTTCAATCTTTGGCTGCATGGCTGTTGATTGCGTCCTGACTCAATGTTTTAATCACTTAACTTTTTAATCTGCTTTTGGCTTGGAGCGTACCTTACGGTCTTACTGAGGCTTCAACAACTTAAGGTAGTTTACGGATTGAGTCTACAGACCCCCCAGTCATAGATCTCATAGCCACAGAGACTAGAGTGATAGCGTTCACAGTATTTACCTATGCCGTGAAGACGGGTACTTTGAAAGCAGTTGCACATATTCACTCAATAATTAACAGATTCTTTTCAGAAGTGTGCGGATTTTCACAGACCTTAAGGGCAAAATGATTAACGGTAACCCTTTGCTGAAGCTATGAGTTCTATCAATCCCCCCGCTGTTTCTCCCCTTGCAGTGATTTCTCTGAAGCTCGTCGGAAAAATCACCATTGTCGCCTCTCTAATCGACTATCTTGTGCTGCTGCTTCCGCCCCAGTTTCTGAATACCCAGTGGCAGCTTGCAACCACAACCCAGCTTGTGGATCGGGGGATTGTGCCCCTGGTGGGGATTGCCCTACTGTTTGCGGGCGGATGGATTGAGGGCAATTTAGGCATCGCCTCTCGCAACCGCAATTTGCTAATTGACTCCCGCTTTTGGGCCTGTATTTTAGCGAGTCTGCTGGGTTTGCTCTTTGCTGCGCTTACGGTGCTCCATCCCAATAATGTCCGCATCACCAGCCGGGATGCCCTCGGACAAATCGGCACCCAAGCCAACGAAGCAAGCACTCAACTAGAGCAGCGCTTTACCCAACAGCGCGATCAGCTGAGCGTGCTGCTTGCCAATGAAGATCAGCTTCAGCAGGCCATTGAGAGTGGTCAGATTGCGCCAGAGCAGCTAGGGTTTCTGCAGCAGTTTCAGGGCGACCCCGCCGGGCTCGATCAGTTCTTAGAGGATCAGCTGGGCCAAGCCCGTGAACAGGCGGAGTCCCAAATTAGCACCCGCCGCACCCAGGCAGAACAGCAGATCAGACAAGAAGCATGGAAGTCTGGTATTCGCGTTGCAATTAGCAGCCTGCTGCTGGCTATTGGCTATATCGTAATTGGCTGGACTGGGCTGCGCCGCTTACTGTTTGCGGGTCGGTAGAGCGCTTTAGTCACCAAATCATTTAAACTCAGCGATCGCGGCATAGGTTCCCAGCCCAATCGGGGTTCAACCCAATGTCACTGTTGCGATTGCTGGGGACATAAGTCCTGTGGAGCGTTCTCCTTTTTGGCTAGGGGCTAGGGCGTACAGAATTCTAGGGTCTGGGATAACGCTGAGCATAACAGCAGCATCGTTGCGCTATCTTGGCGGTGCAATATTTTGCGGGTTGATGTACCCTTTTTAGCCAAACGCGATCGCGCCCTTACTCACCCGCTCGTCTTTAATTTATGAAAAATTTCCCGATTAAATCTGCGCTGCTGTTTTCGATTTGGGTTGTGGTGCTCACCGCAGGGATGGCCGGGATTCGAGGCGCGATCGCTTGGGCCGCTGAAACTCGGCTGTACCCTATTCCCATTGCGGGAGGGCTGCTCAAAAGCATCGAGATTGCTGAGCTGAGTAATGTGCTGATATTTGCCCTATACGGGTTAGGGTTGGGCATGGCAACGGTTCATCTACCGCCGCTGCGACGGTTTTTAAGCCGGGCGGGGGTGATGCTAGCGATGCTGACCCTTGCCGTGGGTCTGTTTTGCGTCAGCTATGGAGTGCGCCAGCATCTTTGGATTCAGCAAGTGGCCGCCCAGGCCAGTATTTCCTTTGCTGAAGCCCAGACGATGACCAACGAGTTCTTGGAGACCACAATTGGTTCAAAAGGATTTTGGGGCTTTTATCGATTTACTACCCAGGTTCCTCTTTTGCCAACGACCCCCAACGAAATTGCATCCTTGGCTGACAATGAAAGGTGGTTTCGCTCCGAGCTAACCCGCTTTAGCGGCCTGGAGCCGGGAATTTTTTCCCGGCTGTTTAGCATCGCCGGCTGGGGAATTCGGGGCTTTTATATGGCAGTAGCGGGCTTGACCTTTATTATTTACTTTTTTAAGGGGCTCGACTGGGTAGAGCATCGGCGAATTATGCACCGTCCTCATCCGGTCGCACCGGGGGCGGCTCGGTTTAACTCAGCCGCTTTTGCCCGCTCGGAGAAAACAGCTAAATCTGCCGCCGCCACACCGGGCCAGGCCAGGGCAGCGCGGCCTAAAACCAGTACAGCGGCAAACCGCACGGGCAATGTTGCCCCGGCTGCTAAGCTCCAAAACCGCAGTGATCTGCCCCGTCCGGTTTCACCCAAAGGGCGATCGCCGCAGCCTATTATTCCCCCACCGCCTCGTTCTGGCCAGCCCAATAGCTGAGCCACAATCAACCATCAGCTTAATGTCGACTTGTGACCAGCCTTAGAGTCTATGGCGTCAGCCCCTGATTTATCTGCGCAGCTATCCGCGATTGTTCTGGCTGGGGGAGGCAGCAGCCGGATGGGACGCGACAAGGCGCTGCTTGAGCTTGACGGCACGCCTTGGCTAACGCGAACCTGCCGGCTAGCCCTATCTTTTACTCAAAGCGTATTTGTCGTCACGCCTTGGCCCCAGCGCTATGCCCACTGCGTTCCGCCTGTCTGCCGGTTCGTTGCCGAGCCGCTGCCTACTGAGGGACCGCTGATGGGCTTTTACCGTGGGCTAAATCAGGTGCAGACAGCCTGGATATTGCTGCTGGCCTGCGATTTACCGCGTCTAAGCGTTGCTGAGGTGCAGTCCTGGTGCAGTCAGCTTGCCCGTGAGATTTCTAATCAGCGCTCGGGCTCGCCCCCGTTTCTGGCCATGTTGCCCCCCGGCCCCAAAGGTTGGCATCCGCTATGTGGCTTTTATCATCAGAGCGTCCTGGCCAGTTTGGTTGAGTTTTCCCAGGGTGGGGGACGCTCTTTTCAGCAGTGGCTGCGGCGGCAGCCTGTGCAACGCATTGTAAATGTTGACCCCAAGCTACTGTTCAACTGCAATACACCGGGCGATGTTATAAAAATTTAAGTCGTCTCCAAGCCATCTTGGGACTTAGACCAGGGGCGTCTCTCTGCAACCATGCAGACGAAAAAATTGTCTAAATAACCTTCGATTAGCCGAGTGGCGCTTATACTAGGCGCAAAAATTGTGCTTCCCTAATAACCGTGATTCAATCTTCTACAGCTAAATCTTCTGCGCGATCGCGCGCCCGCAGCCAATCTGCTGATGCCCAAACTACCCCAGATTCCTCGAAAAGCTTATCAACAAAGGCCAAATCCCCTGCTCAGATCCAAGCTCAATCTAGGGGTTCCAAAAAAGCCAAAAAGGTCAAAATCGGGCTGTCTTTAACCCCCGAAGCCGCCAGCCTGCTCGACCAGGCGGTGAAAGCAGCAGGACTCTCTCGGTCGGCCCTGATTGAAAAGCTCGCTCTGGAAAACCAGATTAATATTGTTGAATTGGGGGCAGAATCCCTATCTGAAGCTGCACCCGCATCGGCCGCCCCAATCAATAAAGATAAGAAGATAGAGTCGCCGCAGGCGTCAGCACAACCTCCCTTGGCAGCGATCGCAGATTTACAGCGCACCGTTAGCACCCAGCAAGCCACTATTGAATCCTTAGAGCAGCAGCTTGCCAATCCACCGTCTGCGCCCAGTGCAGCCGATAGCCACCGCGAAAGCGAGCTGCACCAGACTATTAATTTCCTACAGGCCCAGCTTAATCACTACCGACAGCAGGCGATCGCCCAGGCTCAGCAGCGTCATCAGCTTCAAGACAGTTTCGAGCAGCAGGCTATGCAGATTGTTAGCCTACAGCAGCAAATTGTCCAACTGCAGCAAACGGCGACCATTGGCGAAGCCCATCTCAATCGCTGGCGGCAGCGTTATTTTTCTAGATAGCCGACTATCAACAGCCTTGAAATTTTATCCTGTTTCTGGTGAAGATAAATAAAGCACCAGCGCGGTTCTAGGGCGCGTTAGCTGTGCAGTGTTGGACTTATCACTTCGAGCGGGAAACAATATGGAAGCAATGGACTTCTTTCGGTTAAGTAACGGTCGCTGGCGTTCCCAGCGGACCACTCATCATTTGCCGTTCCGGCGGGCCGAATTGGGGGAGCTAGAAATCGAGACTCAAACCCTGGAGACAGACGACGAACGGGTCACAGCCGTGTGCAATATGCATGATATTGACCCGTCTAAGGCTATTGGGGGAATCGCTGTAAACTGGAGCGGCTCCATGGCTTGGGATCAAGATGGCGAGAGCCACAGCGGCGACACTGTAATGGTGCTGGTTCCCGATGATGACCAGCCAAAACAGGGGCGACTTCTGCGAGAGCGAGGCTACGCCGAGATTGTGCCCGTTTTAGGCCGCTATGAGGTAGACGATCAGGACGGGCTAATCCTGACTACTGAGTACGAAACCATGAGTTCTGTTGAGCGCTTCT
>JBCDFX010000098.1:0-11200 GCA_039177155.1 Cyanobacteria bacterium P01_H01_bin.119 | reverse complement strand
GACCCCGATTATCACTAAGATTAGAGCGGCTTTGCCCGATGGCGGCGTAATTTTCAACAGCCTTAACGGTGACAGCAATGTGGCCTTCTTCAAACAGCTCAAAGGGGCTGGCATGGAGCCGGATCAGTATCCAGTTATGTCCGTGAGTATTGCTGAAGAAGAAGTGCGCCAAATTGGTCAGGAGTTCTTAGTGGGCCACTATGCAGCCTGGAACTACTTCCAGACGGTGGAAAGCCCAGAAAACGAGAAGTGGGTTGCTGACTTTAAAGCTGAGTACGGCGAAGACCGCGTGACCAACGATCCGATGGAAGCGGCTTACATCATGGTTTATCTGTGGAAACAAGCTGTCGAGCAGGCGGGCAGCACCGATATTGCAGCAGTGCGCGAAGCGGCCTATGGCCAAACCTTTGACGCGCCCGAGGGTTTAGTGACTATGAACCCGAATCACCATATTTCCAAGACGGTCAGGATTGGCGAAGTCCGCGATGATGGTTTGTTTGAAATCGTTTCTTCAACGGATGGCCCGATCGATCCGGTGCCCTGGAATCAGTACGTTCCTGATACCATTGGGTTTGCCTGCGACTGGTCTGACCCTGAGAAGGGCGGCAGATACGAGGTTTAGTCTCTGATCTCAGACCGTTTGTTTGGGGAAGGGTTGCTCGGTGCTGCTCTTCCCCTTTGTGTATAGCAGTCGTTAGTCCAGGTACAAATTTTTGGGTAAGTGCGGTATTCTGCGCGCGTATTGTTTAGAGGCGACCCGGACAGCCGCACTGGCTTGCTTAAGAACCAGGACATTTTCGGTCAGAACAAGATTGTCAGCCAGATTGCTGCGTGGACTCAGCATATAAGAGATGCTCGGGGCGGTAAGCAGTCTGGCCAAAGTTACACTTGCAGTGCGATAGGGAACAGGCTGTGCTTAGCAGTATAGTCAACGGTATTTTTAGCGGCGTCAGCATTGGAGCAGTGCTGCTGATTGTGGCCCTAGGGCTAGCCATCGTATTTGGCCTGATGGGCGTAATTAATCTGGCCCACGGTGAGCTGATGATGCTGGGGGCCTACACCACGTTTGTGGTGCAGAACGGGTTCAAGCTGTTGGGCGATGACCTGCGGGGATACTATATTTGGTTTGCCCTGCCTGCTGCATTTGTGGTGGCGGCGATCGCGGGCATTATTTTAGAGCGAACGGTGATTCGGCTGCTCTACGGCAGACCCTTAGAAACCCTGCTGGCAACGTGGGGCGTCAGTCTGATTTTGCAGCAGTTTATCCGCAGCGGCAGCTGGATGCTAGCCATTTGTATCGGTGTCTTTTGCGGGCTGCTATTGGGCGGTCGCATGGGGATTGCCCGATTCGCCAATCTAGGACCACGACAGAAGCTAGCAAACCTGGTGATTTTGCTGCTGTCAGGCGCGATCGCTGTCACCCTTGGCGTTCTCTTGAGCGGCAATGACGCCCTGGCCAGCCCTTGGTTTGGCCCCAGAGGCCAAGACGTGACCGCCCCCGGCTGGCTGCAGAGCGGCCTGGATGTGAGCGCGGCCATAGGGAGTCTGGCTGTTTGGGTCAGTAATTCGGCGTCATTTTTAGGAGGTGGGGTCGTCTCCGCCCTCGAAGGCTTAGCGAATAGCCTAGACGGGGTTTATTTTCCCTACGCCCGACTGTTCATTATTGCGTTGACGGCCCTTTGCTTATTTGGGGTCTACTGGTTTTTGCAGAAATCTGCCTGGGGGCTGCGAATTCGCGCGGTCACCCAAAACCGGGGCATGAGCGCCTGTCTCGGCATTCCCACCGAGCGAGTAGACGCCTTGACGTTTGCCCTGGGTTCAGGACTAGCCGGACTAGCGGGCTGCGCGGTCACCCTGCTGGGCTCAGTTAAGCCGGAGCTGGGGCAAGACTACATCGTAGATGCGTTTATGGTCGTGGTTGTGGGCGGGGTCGGCAAGCTGATTGGCAGCATTGTAGCGGCGTTAATAATCGGTATTGTGAGCTATGTCGTTGGGGCAGGCATTTTAGTGCTGATTTTGCCGCCTATCGAGGGGCTGCAGCCATTGATTGACACTGCCACCTTCTTTGCCACTACAAATATGGCTAAGGTGCTGGTGTTTGCGCTGATTGTGGTGTTTCTTCAAATTAAGCCTGCGGGACTGTTTCCTCAGAAAGGGCGATCGGTGGAGGTTTAGCTATGGTCAAGTCAAATACAACCTCCAAAAAACGGCTGGCGATTGAGGCTGGCCTGACGGTGGCGATCGCGCTGGTTTTGATTTTTATAGCACCGATGTTTCTCTCCGACTTCCGGCTGGGGCTGCTGGGGCGATTTTTGGCGCTGGCTATTGTGGCCCTTGGGGTCGATTTAATCTGGGGCTACACGGGACTGCTGAGTCTGGGGCAGGGGATTTTCTTCTCTTTGGGAGGCTATGCCCTGGCCATGCATTTACTGCTGGCCTCGGCAGGAGAGGGACTGCCGGAATTTTTTAGTCTGTACGGGGTTTCCGAACTGCCCTGGTTTTGGCACCCGTTTTACTCCGCCCCGCTGACGCTGATTGGCATTGTGCTGATTCCAGGGATTGTGGCGGGGCTGCTGGGCTATTTGGTCTTTCGCAACCGAATTCGCGGGGTCTATTTTTCGATTTTGACCCAGGCGATGCTGGTGGTATTTTTTAACTTTTTCAACGGTCAGCAGAAGCTGATTAACGGCACCAACGGACTTGCAACGGACACCACAACGCTGTTTGGTCAGCAGGTGGGAGGCGATCGCATCCAGTTCGTCTTTTATGGGCTAACCGTTATCTGTTTAGCTCTGATTTATGCCCTGTGCCGCTGGCTCACCAGCGGTCGCTTTGGTCGTCTGCTGGTGGCTATTCGCGACGATGAAAATCGCCTACGCTTTTCCGGATACGATCCGGCCAAATTTAAGGTGGTGGTCTTTGCCGTGGCGGGGGCGATCGCGGGTATTTCTGGAGCGCTCTACAGCGTGCAGTCCGGCGGCATTACCCCCCAGTCGCTCAGCGTGCCGTTCTCAATTGAAATGGTTATTTGGGTGGCCGTAGGCGGGCGGGCAACCCTGGGCGGCGCAGTGCTGGGGGCGCTGCTGGTGAACTGGGCCCAGGCCTTGCTGAGCGAGCGGTTTCCAGAGGTTTGGCTATTTTTTCAGGGGGCGCTCTTTCTGCTAGTGGTGACGGCCTTGCCCAACGGCATTGTGGGCTGGCTGCGCGATGATGCGGCAGATCAGCTGCGATCGCTCTTTGTTGCTCCCCGCCCCGTTGTCACCTACCCCAGCCTGGAGCTAGATCCCGATGTTCAGCAAGAGCGCAAAGAGCTGGTCGATAAATCCTAACGTTTGAACCCACCGTGAGCCGCAAAATCTTAGAAATCGACAACGTCACCGTCAGCTTTGATGGCTTTAAAGCCTTAAATCAGCTCAACTTTTCCATGGATGAGGGCGAGCTGCGGGTGATTATTGGCCCCAACGGAGCCGGAAAAACCACCTTTTTAGACGTCATTACGGGTAAAGTCCGCCCTACTTCCGGCGAAGCCCGCTTCAAGGGCAAAAACCTTGGCAGACAGAAAGAATATCAAATCGCCCGACTGGGCATAGGCCGCAAATTTCAAACTCCGCGAGTTTACCTCAACTTGACCCCACGGGAAAACTTAGAAATTTCCTGCACCCGGGAGAAAAATGTGTTCTCCACCCTGTTTAAGCAAGCCCCCACTGCCGAAAGACGAACCGTAGGCGGCCTGCTCGAAACCATTGGCCTTGCCCACAAAGCGGATATCGCCGCCGGACTGCTCTCCCACGGCGAAAAGCAATGGCTCGAAATCGGTATGCTGGTGGCCCAGTCCCCAGACCTGCTGCTGGTAGATGAACCCGTAGCCGGATTGACCGATGAAGAAACCGAACGCACGGGTGATTTGCTGTTAGCCCTAGCTGAGAGCCACTCCGTGATTGTGATTGAACACGATATGGAATTTGTTCGCCAGATTGCCCGCCAGGTCACCGTTCTGCACGAAGGCAGCGTCCTGTGCGAAGGCACCATGGATAATGTGCAAAACGACCCACGGGTAATCGAGGTTTATCTGGGCCAAGAAGCCAGCTTAACCCCCGAGCAAATGCTAATATTGCGCATTGCGGTCACCATGGCCTGGGCCGATCAGGACTTTAGCATCGAGGAGCAGCTTGCTATTCTTGATCGCCTCAGCAGCCGATTTGCCGATGATTCAGCCCTGCAGGCCGACCTGCGCGAAGAACTTAAAAACTACCTGGCCAAACGCCTCCCCCTTGAAGAGCTCGTCCCCCAACTCAAAACTCCATCCCAAAAGGAATCGGCGCTAAAGCTAAGCTACGAAGTGATTAGCTACGGCGATATCAACCGCCAGGAGGCCCAGGAATATCAACATTTGCTTAATCTGCTCAATCTGCCAGACGACACCGTGCGACGGCTGGAGGCAGATGCTCTGGCTCAAGCGGCTAACTAATGCCTTAACCTGTTTGCCCATTCTTTAACTTAACGCCCATGACCGCCGCTGCTCCTCAATCGCCCACTGTCCAGACCATAGTGCCGACCCTATCGGTCTCTGGCCTAAACTTTTACTACGGTGAAAGTCATATTCTGCGAGATGTGGATTTGCAGGTGCCCCAGGGACAGATGGTGTGTCTGATTGGTCGCAACGGCGTTGGCAAAACCACCCTGCTCAAAAATATTATGGGGCTGGTGCGATCGCGCAGCGGCACCATCCAGTACAAGGGCAAAGCGATCAATCACCTTTCCCCCGACCGACGGGCCAAACTCGGCATTGCCTATGTTCCTCAGGGACGGGAGGTGATTCCACGAGTGACCGTCGCCGAGAATCTATTGCTCGGGATGGAAGCACGGCCCAAAGGCAGAAAAGGTGGGGATAACACTATCCCTGAAGAAATCTTTGACTTATTCCCAGTGCTTAAAACCATGCTGACCCGTATGGGCGGCGATCTCAGCGGCGGGCAACAACAGCAGCTCGCGATCGCCCGTGCCCTGATGGGTAAGCCCAAACTGCTGGTGCTCGATGAACCCACAGAAGGCATTCAGCCCTCAATTATTCTCGATATAGAATCGGCGGTGCGGCAAATTATTCAAACAACCGGCATCTCAGTGCTGTTAGTCGAACAGCACCTGCACTTTGTAAGGCAGGCCGACTACTACTACGCCATGCAAAAAGGCGGCATCGTCGCATCGGGCCCCACCGGAGACCTCAGCAACGCCGTGGTACAAAAATTCCTGGCGGTCTAGCGGTTACTAGTCCATCTTCAGATTTAATAATGAAACGGAGCAGCTGATTAGTCAGTCAATTTTGAAGCGGATGGGCTTCAAAACCTTAATCATTCTTGCCCATCACCTGACAACTCTGAAAAAGTGCGATCGCATTTACATTTTAGAAAAGGGTCGCTTTGTCAGCGTCGGCAGCTATAAAGAAATTATCGAGATACTGGCGTAGGCAACTTCGGCTAGCTGCCTTGCGGTGCGGGATCCAAACGCCGGGCTTAAAGATATAGTGTTAGGTAAGCATTGATAATTATTCATTTCTGTGATGGAATCTGGCTCTCGCCCCCCCACAATTGAAAAGGTTGTTAAGCGCTTTCAGCGAGCGTCTAATCCGAAGCGTCGTTACGAGCAGCTTCTATGGTTTGCCAAAAAGCTTGAAGGCCTGCCAGAAACCGATAAAACCTCTGAGAATAAAGTTCCTGGCTGTGTTTCACAGGTTTTTATTATCGCCAAGCTGGAAGACGGAAAAATTTTCTATCAGGGCGACTCCGATGCTCAAATTACTAAGGGATTGGTTGCATTGTTAATCAATGCCCTAAACGGTTTAAGCCCGAAGGAAGTGGTGGATTTGTCACCAGATTTTATTCAAGAGACTCAGCTCGATGTAAGCTTGACGCCGTCTCGGGCCAATGGATTTTTTAATATTTTCAAAACAATGCAGAAGAAGGCTCTATCCTACTTGACAGAAGCTGACGCGATCGCACGTTCAGCGCCAGACTTGAATTCGGCTGCAGGTGGCAAGCCAGTTTAATAAACAAAGAGTTCTGTATAACGAAGAGTTTTGCATAAAGACCAGCGCAGTTTACGCTTAAAGACGTGTAAATGTTGGGGGCATTTAAAGGTTTATGATGTCTAACTTACCCCTGATTGGCTGGCGAGAATGGCTGACGCTGCCGGAGTTAGGCGTGGATCAGGTCAAGGCCAAGATTGACACTGGAGCCCGGTCATCGGCGCTGCACGTGCTAAATTTGGATTTTTTTGAGCGAGACGGCCAGTCTTGGGCAACCTTTCAGGTATTTGAAAACTATGCAACTCGGCAGAGCACTGACGCTGTAGAAATGATACTCACGGACCAGCGCCATATCAAAAACTCTGGCGGACAAATTGAATATCGCCCCATCGTGCGCACAGCGGTAACCCTGGGGCGTCAAAGCTGGGATATTGAACTATCCCTAACGACGCGAGAGAGTATGCGGTTTCCGATGCTCTTGGGCCGACAGGCGGTGCGAGGACGGTTTTGGGTCGATCCCGGGCGTTCTTTTTTGCACGGTTCTATCCCTAGTCTGCGCCAAAGCTCATCGGCAAGGTAGCCCAATCGATCATCCACTAACCTATGAAAATTGCAATCCTATCGCGCAAATCTTCGCTTTACTCTACCCGACGCCTCGAAGAGGCGGGGAAAGCTCGGGGTCACGAGATGCACGTGATCGATTACTTGCGCTGCTATATGAACATCACTGCTCACAATCCCCAGGTGATCTATCAAGGCAGTCCGCTAGAAGGCTTTGATGCAATTGTGCCTCGAATTGGGGCTTCAAAGACCTTCTATGGCACCGCAGTGGTGCGCCAGTTTGAGCTGATGGGGATATTTTCGGCCAATGAGTCCCAGGCCATTTCCAGATCGCGCGATAAGCTACGCTGCCTGCAGCTGCTGGCGCGAAAGGGTATTGGCCTGCCCGTGACAGGGTTTGCTCACTCCACTAAAGATATTGAGGGACTGCTGGAGATTGTCGGGGGAGCCCCCTTAGTGATCAAACTTTTGGAGGGCACCCAGGGAATTGGCGTTGTACTGGCCGAAACCAAGCAGGCAGCGACTTCGGTGATCGAGGCTTTTCGCGGACTGGATGCAAATATTTTGGTGCAAGAATTTATCAAAGAGGCAGGCGGGATGGATATTCGCTGTTTTGTAGTGGGCGACAAGGTGATTGCGTCAATGAAGCGTCAGGGAGCACCCGGAGAGTTTCGCTCTAATATTCACCGGGGCGGGTCGGCGGCCTCTATTAAGCTGACGCCTGAGGAACGCAGCACCGCAACTCGAGCAGCGAAGGCGATGGGGTTAAGGGTTGCCGGGGTCGATATTTTGCGCTCAAACCACGGCCCTGTGGTAATGGAGGTCAATTCGTCTCCGGGGCTCGAAGGGATCGAAGGTGCGACCAACGTTGATGTAGCCGGGGCAATTGTTGAATATCTAGAAAAAAATGCGGCGGCTGGAAGCAATCGCGATCGCATTAAATATTGATTTCATACTGAATCGGAACTCGGTTTCCCGAATCAATTTAGGAAATCTGTAAGGGCGCATGGCCGTGCGCCCTCCAAAAACGAGGGCATCCCAACAGGATTTGGTATCAGTACGGATTTCGGGCAGACGCACTGTCGCCTATCTCTTAAGGCTTCTGCAACTGAGCTATGACGTTATGGTCCTTACAGCAGCGCGTCGCCGCGACGGTAGAGCTCGCGGGCATAGTCAGTCCAAGCGCCCTGTCCCCAGTATCGGAAACAGCTGGTTTCAACTAGCATGACATACAGCAGGGCTTCCCGATATTCTCGGCTCTGGGTAAGGCCGGGATCCTCCTGCACGGCTCGATCAAACTTGGCATGAAATTTTGCGCTGAGCTGATTTATCGGTTCAAGCACATTTTCATAGCCGCTGACCCAGCTCAAATCGTTTGTCCAGGAGGCACCGTCCATATTGAACTGGTGGTCGCTTTGGTTAAGCTCGGCGATCGCCGCCTCGACCGCTTCTGATGTGGCCTGATCCGGATTGACCCGCTGCCAAATTTTGTGCTGGTGCACCGCCTGACAGGTGGGATAGTCCGCCGGGCTGACTCCCGCCGCTTCAATTAGCTCCAAATATTCTGTCCCATTGAGACCCACCGTACCCTCACAACCGCGACCATTCTGCTGAATCTGATCCCACACGGGCATAAAGCCGCCCGGAAATTCATTCATCATAACGCCGCCGTTTTCACCATCGGCAATTTGGGTTACGCAAGCGGGGACTGTCTTTCCGTGGTCAATAGCTTGATGAGCGCGGCCCAGGGCTTCGTAATAGGGCTGCATTTGAGCCACTAGCTTGGTATCTGACCCCTGGGTCTTAATCAAGGCAGTGATTGAAATCGTCTCACCCCAGGAATTTCGAGCGATTAGAGTGTTCGGCACATACTTATGATCGGGCCAAATGCCCGATCCATCTAGCCGCTCAATTGAGTGCTCTTGCACCATCAGCCATTTGTAACCGCAGTCTTTAAGGGCTTTGATGTACTCATAAAGGGTGTCCGGATGGTTAGGTAAATGCATCTCTGGCGGCGAAAACCCCTTTACTCGCTTCAGCGCGTCGTAACCAAATAGGGCCGCGAAGTGGTGTTGCCAAGCTTGAATCTGCAGCTTGATATCGGGAATCGGCGTAGAGGGCACTACTCCATGACTCCACATCGTGCCCAACCACTCTACGTAAGGCTGGTATTGGGGATCGCAGGTGATTTTTTTGAGGTTGTTGAGAATATCGTCGCGGCCCATCTGCCGCAGACCCCAGAGCAGATTGCCGGAGTAGTCCAGCATAATGCGAGGATTATTCCCTTTTGCTACCAGCTCTGGAATAAAGTCTCCCATGCGGCTGTAGCACCAGGCAAATACGCTGGCATTGTGGTTATCGCCATCGTGGGGATTGTTAAACATATGCTGCAAATTGCAGATTACCTCCCCATTTATCCCAGCGGGGATAGACGGCTGGTGCATATGCAGCGCGCAGGCAAAACCCGAGGTAATCTGGTCGAGCTTGAGGGTTGTCCGAGGCAGAAACACAGGCTCATCGTGGTTAGTTACTGAAGCGATCGCCGCCTCAGCGCCGCAAATCATAGGTAAGCCATCGCGAATTTCGTCTAATTGAGGAAACGGGTAAGCAGACGCCGTTGCAACCATAGATCTTCCTTTTATTGAGCTGAGGTAATCTTGCTGAAACAATTTCTGAACAATAGAGCGCACTTAAAGGGTGTTCAGAAATCAGTCACCGGTCTCACCGATAACCACTAAAGACCGGTCTGAGTCGTTCAGATAATAGCTCAAGTTCCTATTGAAGTTAGCTAAAGCTCTACTAAGTAATCTAACGCCCCGGCCCATATGATAAAAGCGCTCCGAGCGGAGCGCTTTTGAGAAGATTTTTATCAAATTTCGATTAGGGAATCAAACCCGATCGATTACGGTCTTAGTAGGCATCCTGTAGTTCATAAAAGTCGGGAGAAATATAGTCCTTTCGCAACGGCCAGCCGACCCAATCTTCCGGCATCAGCAATCGCTTCAGATTGGGATGCCCTTCGTAAAGAATGCCATACATATCGTAGCTCTCACGCTCTTGCCAATCCGCTGCCTTCCAAATCCAATAGACTGAGGGCACTTTTGGATTATCGCGAGGCAAAAATACTTTTACCCGAATTTCCTCAGGCTTATCAGCATCGTCATCTACCTTGACCAAATGATAAAAGCTGACCAAGGCTTCACCAGGACCGCTGTCGTAAGCACCTTGGCACTGGAGGTAGTTAAATCCATAGGCATAGAGTGCCGTGCAGAACGGGATTAAAAAAGCAGCTTCTACCTTGACAATTTCCACACCCTGATGATCTGGATCGAGAATCTCATGGTCGAAACCCTGCTCAATCAGCCACTTAGAGATTTTACCGGCTTCAACAATCGCTCCTTCTTGCTCTGGGGCCTGATTTTCTGCTTCAGCCATTACCTTCCTCTACAGCCTTCGCTTGCTCAATCTCTTGCATCTCGGCTTCAGGGGCTATGGGTGCGCCCACGGCCTGCATCAACTCCTTCGGCGGCGCCTGTCGAGTTTCTGAGCGCAAATACTGACCCGTCAAGATTGGATCAACGGACTTCATCTGATGAGTAGTGGTATAAAACCGATGGGTTTGATCCTGATACCCACGTTCTTGAACCGACTCGTTGGCAATCTTTTTGCGCAGTTTGATAATAGCGTCGATAATTGCTTCGGGACGAGGCGGGCAGCCTGGAATATAGACATCGACGGGAATTAGCTTGTCTACCCCTCGAACAGCCGAGGGAGAATCTACGCTGAACATTCCACCCGTAATGGTGCAAGCTCCCATTGCAATCACGTACTTGGGATCAGGCATTTGCTCGTACAGCCGAACCAGGGCAGGGGCCATCTTCATTGTGACTGTGCCTGCCGCGATAATTAAATCGGCCTGGCGGGGGCTAGAGCGAGGCAGCAGACCAAACCGGTCAAAATCAAACCGGGAGCCAATCAAAGCTGCAAACTCAATAAAACAGCAGGCTGTTCCGTACAACAGAGGAAACAGGCTGGATAAGCGAGTCCAGTTGTAGAGATCATCAACGGTAGTGAGAATAACATTCTCTGAAAGATCTTGGGTTACCTTGGGCGCGGCTGCCGGATTTTGAATCCGTTCGGTAGGGCTCAGGGTAAGACCTTCTGCTGCTTCTATGACCATTCCAATGCTCCTTTTCGCCATGCGTAGACGAGACCAATCACCAAAATGGCGATAAAGATCAGCGCCTCAATAAATGCTATCAGTCCTAATCTGCTGAATGCGACCGCCCAGGGATACAGAAAAACTGTTTCTACATCAAAAATGACAAACACCAGGGCAAACATGTAATAGCGGATATTGAATTGAATCCAAGCGCCGCCGATAGGCTCCATGCCGGACTCGTAAGTGGTTCGCCTAGCTGGGCCACGACCAGCAGGCCGCAAAAAACTCGCTGCCGTCAGTGCCAGAATAGGCACCAGGCTGCTAATGATCAGGAACCCTAGAAAGTATTCGTAACCGCTGAGAACAAACACAGTTCAAAATCTCGGTAGTCTACTAAGTTATGTTACTTCTGTTTCTTCATTTTAAGGGTATTTTTCTAAAACATTAGCGACGGT